>DASQAT010000034.1 GCA_035635555.1 Candidatus Dormiibacterota bacterium | reverse complement strand
TTTGGCCGGGCCTTCAAGGTGTCCATGGGCATTTCGCCACACAAGTGGCAGTTGAACCTCCGAATCGAACGAGCACAGGACCTTCTAAGGGAGGGCGCTTCATCGCTCGCCGAAATCTCCCTGGCCACCGGCTTCACCGAGCAGAGTCACTTTTCGCGAGTCTTCAAGGAAGTCGTCGGTGTCCCGCCCGGCACCTGGCAACGTCGACATCACTTCTAGGCAGGACTCATGGTGAATGGCCGGCATCTCATCTCGATCCTGTCCGCCGATTTTCGACAACGAACCGCACGATTCGTCAATACCTGCGCGACGACCTCTCTTCAATATGACCGACGTTTTTCGAGATCTACTTCGTCGGTGAGTGAGACGATCCATTCCGGGGCTGACACGCAAGAGGAGGTGCCTCGTGGAGATGCTCCCGAAGCTCGCTGGCCGTCGGCTGATCGTCGGTGCTCTCTTCCTGATCGGCTTCCTGCTCGCGACGGGTCGGGCAGAGGCGGTGCCGGCGTTCGCCCGCAAGTACGGCATGGCGTGCACCGGGTGCCACGAGGCCTGGCCCGTGCTGAACAACGTCGGCCGGGAGTTCAGGGACAACGGGTACCGGTTCGGGCTCGGCCGGGACAACCTGATCACGACACACCCGAGCTACTTCCCGCTCTCGCTCATTGCCAAGCCGCACTATGAGTACTTGAAGAAGACGCATCAGAATACCGACCAGGGGATGACCGACCTCAAGAGCGGCGACGTCACGTGGGGCTCCGCCAGTCTGTTCATGGGAGGGGCCCTGACCGACCGGGTGTCGTTTGCAACCTATCTCGTGGACGTCCCGAACCTGTCTCCATTCATTCCCGAGCTGTGGGTCCGATTCAACAACCTCCTGGACACGTCCTGGCTCAACTTCAAGCTGGGAGACTCCGAGCCCGACACGCCCCACTCGGCGATTCGCTCCTGGAGTCTCTCTGGCGTGGGCTTTCTCATCTACGGCTATCACGCGCCGGGGTCGGCGTCGCTCATCAACCTGGGGTTCGAGAAAAGAGGGATCGAATACTTCGGCCACGATCGCGGCGGTCGCAACCGGGTCGCCGTCTCGGTCTTCAGCCAGCAGGGCGGAGCCGAGAGCGCCTTCGACAGCCCGGGTGCGTACCTGCACGCCACGCACGAATGGGTTCCGGACAGCGACCGGGTATCGGCGGTCCAGGTCGGCGTCTTCGGCCTGTACAGCCGGCTGCCGACCAGCTTCAAGACTCTGAGCGGCCTTCCTGTTTCCGGAACCGGGAGCGACCTCAGGGCCTCCTCGAAGTACGGTGTCGAAGGTCATCTCTGGCTGGGACCGCTGGCCAAGCCCCTGCACATCGTGCTGGTCGCCGCACGCGGGGCGGACGACAGGGATCTCATTCCGGGCGCGAGCCGCGACGGCACGTTCAGCGGAGGGTTCCTGGAGTTCGGCTATTCGGCCACCCTTTCGACGCTGGCATTCGCGCGCGTCGACGCGATCCGGAATCGGCAACAGGCGGATCCCAGCAAGGAGAAGACCTTCGACGATCAGGACGCCTACACGGTCGGGATCCGGCACACGGTGGAGTCCACCTACCGCGCCGAGTATGCCCTGCAGGCGGAGTACTCGACACAGCAGATCAAGGGAACGGCGGTCGGAGGCCTCGACGAGCGTGTCGACAGGATCTTTCTCGGCGTCGACGTCGCGTTTTGAGAGGAGGATCAATGAGACAGCTCGGTTCGGTGGCGACTCTGCTCCTCCTGGCGGTTACGGTCGCACCTCTCCGGGCCGAAACGAGGTCCGGGGATCCGCAGCATGGGAAGGTGGTCTATCAGCGCTACTGCCTTTCCTGTCACGGCAAGAACGGAGACGGCGCCGGGGATGCCGCCGACCAATTGACTCCCAGGCCGCGGGACTTCCGGCAGGGAACGTTCAAATGGCGTTCGACGGCAACCGGGTCCCTGCCCACCGTCGAAGACATCGACCGCACCCTCCAGAAGGGAGTCTATGGGACGGTGATGCCGTCCTGGTTCGTCATCGGGCCGCGCGCCAGAAGAGACGTTATCGCGTACATTCAGCTCTTCAGCCCGAGGTGGGGGAAAGAACCTCCTTCGGCGCCGCTCATGATCCCCGCCGAGCCGCCGCGCAGCGCCGATGCGGTCAAGCGGGGGGCGGCACAGTACGAGAATCTCGGGTGCGCGAGTTGCCATGGCGAGACCGGACGGGGAGACGGCACGGCAGCGAAAGATCTCAAGGACGATTGGGGCAACTCCATCTCTCCGACGAATTTCACGATCGGGCATTACAAGTCGGGCGATACGGCCGCCGATCTGTATCGGGTCTTGATGACCGGGCTGAATGGAACGCCCATGCCTTCGTTCGCCGACAATCTGAAGCCCGAGGAGACCTGGGACCTCGTTGACTACCTTCTCAGCCTGGCCCCGAAGCCCGAGCGGCACGCATCGGCACGGTAATCCTCCGGTCGCATCGCCTGATCGGCTCGACCTCCCTGTTCCCATCAGGGGGGAGCTTCGGATCGAGGTTGACGGAATGGCCCTCTCCGGGCCTAGAATGCTCGCTCAATCGCCCATGGCTACGGCGACCACGAGGGAGGCGCTCGGTGGCGGCGCGCCGCCTGCGCAGCCGCTGAGGGAAAATGATGACGCTTAGCCGTCGCTCGCACCTCGCCGCCGACGTCGCGCTGGTCCTGGCGGGCCTTCTGATCGCACCCGCCTGCGCAGGCAATCAGGCACCGCCGGTTCCGCCGCCCGAGGTCCTCGTCGTTCCGGTCGTGCAGAAGGACGTGCCGGTCGTGGGCGAGTGGATCGGCACACTCGACGGGTCGGTGAACGCGGAGATCCGGCCGAAGGTCGAGGGGTACCTTCTCCGGCAGTTCTACAAGGAGGGACAGTTCGTCCGGCGTAACGATCCTCTCTTCAAGATCGATCCGCGTCAGTTCCAGGCGGCCCTGGAGCAGGCGCGCGGCACGCTCGCCCGGGCGGAGGCGCAGCTCGCGAAGGCCACGAAGGACGTGGAGCGCTTCACGCCGCTGGCCGCCGAGCAGGCGATCAGCCAGCAGGAGCTGGACAACGCGCTGGCGGCCGAGAGCGATGGGCGAGGAGGGCTTGCGGCGGCGAAGGCGGCGGTGGATCAGGCGGCGCTCAACCTCGGCTGGACGAGCGTCACGTCTCCTATCGAGGGGATCGTCGGCATCGCAAAGACCCAGGTCGGCGACCTCGTCAACACGCAGACGGTCATGACCACCGTTTCGACCGTCGATCCGATCCGGGTGACGTTCGGAATCTCCGAGCGCGAGTACATGGACCGCGCCGTGCGCATCAACCGCACGAACTACGCGACGACGGAGCGCGGTCCTGCCCTGGAGCTGATCCTCGAGGACGGGAGCACCTTCCCCGAGCCGGGGAAGGCGGTCCTCGTGGACCGGGAAGTGAACGTGAAAACGGGCACGCTCACCATCAAGGGATTCTTCCCGAATCCGCACAACATCCTCCGGCCCGGACAGTACGCCCGCGTCCGCGCGGAGCTGGACGTCCGGCCGGGCGCGCTCGTCGTTCCACAGCGCGCCGTGACGGAACTGCAGGGCGGGGCGCGCGTCACCGTGGTGGGCGCGGATGGAAAGGTGGAGATTCGCGCCGTCGAGCTGGGCCCGCGCACCGGCGATCTGTGGGTCGTCGAGAAGGGAGTGAAGGCGGGCGAGAACGTCATCGTCTCCGGGCTGCAATTCCTGAAGCCGGGCATGCCGGTCACGGCGAAGCCGGCACCCACCAGGAGCCCCACGCCGAGTGCGAGCCCATGACGCGGTTCTTCGTCGACCGGCCGATCGTCGCGATCGTCATCGCGATCCTGACCGTGATCCTGGGTCTGGTGTCCATGATCGGCCTGCCGATCGCGCAGTACCCGTCCATCATTCCGCCCGTCATCCAGATCCAGACCACGTACACGGGCGCCGACGCGCTGACGATCGAGCAGTCGGTGGCCACGCCGCTCGAGCAGCAGATGAACGGCGTGGACAAGATGCTCTACCTCCAGTCCACGAACGCGAGCGACGGCACGATGACTCTGTCGGTCACGTTCGACGTGGAGACCGAGGTCAACATCGACCAGGTGAACGCGCAGAACCGGGTGGCGCAGGCCCAGCCGAACCTCCCGGCGGACGTGAACCAGTATGGCCTCACCTACCGGAGCACTGTCGGTCTCCCGCTCCTGGTCTTTGCGATCTACTCTCCCAAGGGCAGCTACGACTCGATCTTCCTGGGCAACTACGCGGTCATCAACGTCAACGACGCCCTGTACCGGGTCAACGGAGTGGGCCAGGTCGTCAACTTCGGTATCGCCGAGTACGCGATGCGGATCTGGGTCAAGCCGGACAAGCTCGCGAAGCTGGGTCTGACCGTCCCCGATCTGTTGAGGGCCGTGCAGCAGCAGAGCACGGTCAACCCCTCGGGCCGCATCGGGGCGGAGCCGGCGCCGCCCGGACAGGAGCTCACCTACACCGTGCGATCGCAAGGGCGGCTGATCACGGCCGAGGAGTTCGGCAACGTGGTCGTCCGACTCACGCCCGACGGGTCGGCGGTGCGGCTCAAGGACGTCGCGCGGATCGAGCTCGGCGCCGTGACCTACAACCAGTCCTCGCGCTTCAACGGCCGTCCGAGCGCCCTGGTCGCGGTGTTCCAGGCTCCCGGCGCCAACGCCCTCGCCGTGGCGGATGGGGCCAAGAAGACGATGCGCGAGCTCCAGGCCCGTTTCCCGGGCGACATGGAGTACGCGGTGAGCCTCGACACCACGCTTCCGGTCACGGAGGGCATCAAGGAGATCGTCATCACCATCGTGGTGGCGACGCTCCTCGTGATCGCGGTCGTCTTCGTGTTCCTCCAGAACTGGCGCGCCACGCTCATCCCGCTCATCGCGGTGCCGGTGTCGCTCGTGGGGCCGTTTGCGTGTTTCCCCTTCCTCGGGTTCTCGATCAACACGCTCTCGCTCTTTGCGCTCGTCCTGGCCATCGGTCTGGTCGTGGACGACGCGATCGTAGTCGTGGAAGCGGTCGAACACCACATCGAGGGAGGGCTCTCGCCGCGCGACGCCACGCTCAAGGCCATGTCCGAGGTCTCGGGCCCGGTGGTCGGGATCGCCCTGGTCCTGTCCGCCGTCTTCATCCCGATAGCACTCATTGGAGGGATTCAGGGACGGCTCAACCAGCAGTTCGCGGTCACGATCGCGATCGCCGTCGTGATCTCCGCCTTCAATGCGCTGAGCCTCTCGCCCGCGCTCTGCGCCCTCCTGCTGCGGCCGCGACGGGAGTCCCGCGGGCCGCTCGGACGCTTCTTCGGCGCGTTCAACCGCGGCTTCACGCGGGCGACGCAGGGGTACGTGCGCCTGTCCCACGGACTCGTCCGCAAGACGGCGTTGAGCCTCGCGATCCTGGCCGGCTTCGCCGTCCTCGCCGGCGGCCTCGGGCGGCTCCTGCCGACAGGGTTCATCGCAGATGAGGATCAGGGCTTTCTCCTCATGAACGTGCAGCTCCCCGACGCAGCCTCACTGCAGCGGACGGACGAGGTGACCCGGAAGATCGAGGGCATGCTCAAGGAGACCAAAGGCGTGCGGAGCTCGGTCACCATCAACGGCTTCAGCCTCCTCACGCGCACGTCGGCCTCGTACACCGCGTTCTTCTTCGTGCCGCTCGATCCGTGGGACGAAAGGCGCGCCCCGGGCCTTTCCTCCGCGGAGCTCCTCGCCTCGCTCAATCGCGCGCTCCATGCGCAGGTTCCCGAGGCCATCGCGTTCGCGTTCGCGCCCCCCGCGATTCCGGGCATCGGCAATGCCGGCGGGTTCTCGTTCTGGCTGCAGGATCGAAGCGGCGGGAGCATCGAGCTCCTGAATGACAGTCTCCAGAAGTTCCTGGAGGCGGCGCGGAAGCGTCCCGAGCTTGCCGGCGTCAACTCCACGTTCCGCGCGGGCGTCCCTCAAGTCTACGCCGACGTCGAGCGCGACAAGGTGCTCAAGCAGGGCGTCGCGGTGGCCGACGTCTACTTGACGCTGCAGGCCTTCCTCGGGGGCGTCTACGTGAACCAGTTCAACCGCTTCGGCCGCCAATGGCGCGTCTTCCTGCAGTCGGAGGCCGAGGATCGCGTGGTCCCGGAGGACATCGGCCGCTTCTACGTCCGCAACAACGACGGGGACATGCTCCCGCTCTCGACCGTCGTCACGTCGCGGCGGAGCTTCGGGCCCGAGTACACGCAGCGCTTCAACCTGTTCCGCGCCGCCCAGATCACCGGCCAGCCCGCGCCCGGCTACAGCTCGGGGCAGGCCATGGCCGCCCTCGAGGAGGTGGCGCACGAAGTGCTGCCCGCGGAGATGGGCTACGACTGGGCCGACCTTTCCTTCCAGGAGCGGCGGGCCGCGGGCCGCGCCGCCACGGTGTTCGGACTCTCCTTCGGCTTCGTGTTCCTCATCCTGGCCGCCCTCTACGAGAGCTGGTCGCTCCCCTTGAGCGTGCTATTGTCGGTGCCCGTTGCGGTCGTCGGCGCTTTCCTCGGCCTCTATGGCCGAGGGCTCGCGCTCGACGTGTACGGACAGATCGGCCTCGTGATGCTGATCGGGTTGGCGGCCAAGAACGCCATCCTGATCGTGGAGTTCGCGAAGGACGCCTTCGAACGCGGAGAGTCCCTGGTGGACGCAGCCCTCCAGGGTGCACGGCTTCGCCTGCGTCCCATCCTGATGACGTCGTTCGCGTTCATCCTCGGCTGCCTGCCGCTGTGGACCGCGCGCGGTGCGGGGGCGGCCGGCCGCCGCATCCTGGGCACGACCGTCATCTCGGGGATGCTCGCCGCGACCGGGATCGCGGTCTTCCTCATCCCGGTCCTGTTCGTCGCCGTCCAGCGCCTGTCCGGCGCCGAGCGAAGGCACGCGACGACGCCGCCGGATGCGCCCCCGGCGCCCGCGAAGGCCTAGGGCATGGGACGCCGCGCGCGACGGTCTGCCGCGACGGTCTTGCTCGGCCTCGCGCTCGCCGGCTGCGCTATCGGCCCGAACTACAAGCGTCCATCACTGCCGGTGCCCGAGCGCTTCTACGCCGACGAGCGCGCCGCCGAAGCGCGCTCGCTCGCCGACGTCCCCTGGTGGGATATCTTCGACGATCCGATCCTGAAGGGTCTCATCGAAGAAGCGATCCGCAACGGCTTCGACGCTCGGCTCGCCGCCGCCCGGGTGCAGGAGGCGCGGGCCCGGTTCGGCATCGCCCGCTCACAGTCATTTCCAACCGTCGATTACGAGGTCGGATGGCAGCGCGCGCGCCCCGACCAGATCATCAACCCTTCCGGGGAGACGCAGACCCATTGGACGGTGGACGCCGGGTTCTCCTGGGAGCTGGATCTGTGGGGGCGCATCCGCCGACTGAACGAGGCGGCCCTCGCCGCATACCTCGCGACGGAGGAGGGGCGCCGCGGCGTCCTCCTGTCGCTCGTTTCGGACGTGGCCATCGCCTACATCGACCTGCGCGAGCTCGATCGCGAGCTCGAGATCGCCAAGAGCACGACCACCGCCTTCCAGGGCACCTACGACCTGTTCAACCGCCGGCTCGAGGGCGGAGCGGCCTCCGCCCTGGAAACGGCGCGCGCCGAGGCGTCGCTGGCGCAGGTCGCCGCGCAGATCCCCGAGATCGAGCGCGCGATCGTGGCCCTGGAGACCCGGATCAATTTCCTGCTCGGCCGGAACCCGCAACCGATTCCGCGCGAGGGGCCGCTCACCGCGCTCCCGCCGGAGGTCCCCGCCGGGTTGCCCTCGACGCTGCTGGAGCGGCGGCCCGACGTCCGGCAGGCAGAGCAGGTCCTGATCGCGGCGAACGCCGGCGTCGGCGCGGCCAAGGCCGACTTCTTCCCGCGACTGAGCCTCACCGGCTTCTTCGGCAACGTCAGCCCGGAGCTCCACGACGTCTTCTCGCAGGGCAAGACCTGGAGTCTCGGCGCCGATCTGCTCGGCCCGATCTTCCAGGGCGGACGGATCAAGCGCAGCTACGAGGCGGCGCAGGCGCGGTGGCAGCAAGCGCGGATCGAGTACGAAGGGGCCGCCGCCAACGCGTTCGGCGAGGTCTCACGAGCCCTCGCGGATCGGACGAAGCTCGTCGAGACCGAGCGGCAGCGCGCGCGCACCGTGGCCGCGTACCAGGAGGCCGTGCGCCTGGCGAGTGTACGGTATGCCTCGGGCCTCTCGGCCTATTTCGAGGTGCTCGAGGCCCAGCAGCAGCTGTTTCCCGCCGAGATCGGCCTTGCGCAGACTCGCCGCGACCAGCTCGTGGCGGTGGTGAACCTCTATCGAGCGCTCGGGGGCGGATGGCAGGCGGAAGAGAGGGCAGGGCAGTGACCGCAGACGCGGCGCCCATGGGCGCCGCGCCATGAGCGATCCGCTGAAGTACCTCGCCCGAAACGGGTACTCGGTCACATTGGGCAGGTAGCTCTCAAAGCAAAGGTCAGGACAGCGACGATTCGATTCTACGAACGCCGCGTCCACCGCAAACACCCGGCGTAGCGGGTCCGCCCAGGCATAGCGGCGCCGTGCGCGGCCGCTGCGATGATGGGTCCGCCTCTCTTAGGTTTTCTCCGCCTTCCGCCTCGCCGCTTCCAAGGGATCACCCATGACGCAGCCACCGGCACTGGTAAAACTTGACCAGCACCCAGCCACCCCCAAGCCGGCATGCCCATCTGATAAACTCCACCAGGTGATCTGTCCGGAGATCTCTCCGCCACGGAGCCTCTATGGCCGACTCCAAGAAATTCCTCTACCTGCCTTTGGCTCTGGCTGCCGCACTTCTGTGGTTGCAATTCTCCATCCGCCCGCCGCAGCTCAAAACGGGCTTGGATTTCTATTGGGCTGCTTATTGGGCATCGCACTACGGACCCGATTTCTGCCGGCGTTCGCTTTTGGGCACTCTGTTGTCACCGTTGGGTGAAATAGCCAGTCAGTATGACTTCATTGCCGTGCTGGCCTGGGCGGCGATGCTTGTTTTCTGGTTTCGCCTGACAGTGCCTGTAATTCGCTTCCTGCGTCCCTTGAATCTGCTGTTTCAATGCCTTTTTGTAACGGCAATCCTACTGTCACCGGCCTGGACCGCATTGTTGATAGAGATTGTGGGCGATCCGCTGCAAGTGGTATTCGCCGTGTTTCTCCTTCTGCTGGCCGATTTCATCCGCCGCGA
>DASQAT010000033.1 GCA_035635555.1 Candidatus Dormiibacterota bacterium | reverse complement strand
GATGTACTCGGCCGTGAAGTAATACCAGGCCTTGTCCTTCTTGATCGGCCCGCCGAGCGACAGGAACGGCGTGAAGTCGTTGAATTTCAGGTCGCGCAGGCCGAGCTCACCCAGGCCGCCGTGCAGCTTCGGGTCGTCGATCCCGGCTCCGTCCCCGTCGAACGTCTTGCCGCGCCAGTAGAAGCTGAATTTCCCCTCGAACTCGTTCCCGCCCGACTTGGTGACGAGAGTGACGAACCCTCCCTGGCCCCGGCCGTATTCGGCGGTCGCTCCCGCCGTCTTGACTTCGATCTCCTGGATCGAGTCGATGTTGATCTCCTGCCCCCGTTTCCCGGTGAGCGGGTCGTTCGTCGAGACCCCGTCCACGAGAGTGATGACGTCGGTGTCGCGCGAACCGTGGATCGTCGGATTGCCGTCGCCGTCCACGTCCGACACGCCGGGGGCGAGCGTCAGGACGTCCTGATAGTTGCGGCCCAGGATCGGCAGGGCCTCGATGAACTCGGAGTTGAAGACCGTCGAGGTGGTGGTCGTCGCCGTGTTGACGACTTCACCCTGCGCCGTGACCTTCACCGTCTCCTTCATCTCGGAGCCGGGACGCAGGGTGATCGTTGTGGTCATCATCCTGCCGGGGACGACCTCGACGTCCTGCCGGATCGTCGACATCTGGGGGAAGGAGACCTCCAGGACGTAGCCCTTTCCGGGCGCGAGCGGCGCGATGCGGAATTCACCGTTTGCGTCCGTTACGGTCTGCTGGTTCACTCCCAGGGAATCGTTCTTGAGAACGATCCGGGCCGTCGGCAACGGAGCGCCGTCCTTGTCGACGACTTTTCCCTTGAGACCCGATGTGGCCTGGGCGAAGACCGGGATGTTGAAGGCGAGGAGCAGAGAGCCGGCGAGAAGGAGGACTCTTCTTATTAGTACCATCGGCTTGGACCTCCGGGCGGGGCCTGGCGAGGCTCTCCGTCCCCTTGTTTGCACCGGCCCGTGATTAGTCCTTTTTTCGACAAGTGATTCGCGTCAAGTCTATAGAAACGGGCAAGATCCTGTCAAGGGATGGCCGCCTGTCCATCGGCTGTCCCGGCAGGGGATCCGGCGGCCCCCCGGGGTGCGGTGTAATACTACTGTCAACCCTCTCGCTGTCAAGAAGATGATGGGGGTCCACGTGCGGGCTATATACAGCAGGGGGGGCGGGGGGGTAAACGGGGACGATCAGCGATACTGGATC
This sequence comes from Candidatus Dormiibacterota bacterium, assembly GCA_035635555.1. NCBI lineage: Bacteria > Bacillati > Candidatus Dormiibacterota > Candidatus Dormiibacterota bacterium. The sequence continues at coordinate 73,476 of DASQAT010000033.1, read as the reverse complement.
TTCAGACGCTTGATCTTCTCGTTCAGAGTGGTCGGGTTCAGCCCGAGACGGGCGGCCGCCTTGCGCTGTACGCCATTCACGCTCTTCAGGGTCTCCACGATGATCTCCCTCTCCATCCGTTCCATGGTCTCGTAGAACGACATGTTCCCGTCCCTCTGCATCGGACCGGGAAGGGGCCGCGGCCGGTCACCCTGCAGCGGTTCCGGCAGGAGCTCCGTCCCGATCACCGGCGAGGAGGAGAGGACGACCGCCCTCTCGATCACGTTTTCGAGCTCGCGCACGTTCCCGGGCCACGAGTAGTCGACGAGAATGGCCAGGGTCTCGGGGACCATGGACCGCACGACCTTGCCGTTCTCGGCCGCGTACTTTGCGACGAAGTGGTCGACCAGGAGCGGGATGTCCTCCCGGCGCTCGCGCAGGGGAGGCAGCTTGATGTTGATCACGTTCAGCCTGTAGTACAGGTCCTCCCTGAACTCGCCGCGCTGGACCAGCTCCTGAAGGTCGATGTTCGTGGCCGCGATGATGCGCACGTCGACGTGGACGCTCTGCACCGAGCCCAGCGGCAGGAACTCCTTCTCCTGGATGACGCGCAGAAGCTTGGCCTGGACCTCCGGCTTGATCGTGCTGATCTCGTCGAAGAAGATCGATCCCTCGCTCGCCACTTCGAACAGCCCCTTCTTCGACTGGATGGCGCCGGTGAACGCCCCCTTGACGTGACCGAACAGGTTGCTTTCGAGCAGGTCGGCGGGGATGCTTCCGGAGTTGACCACTACGAACGCCTCCTCCGGACGCCCCGACTTGAGATGGATCGCCTGGGCGACGAGCTCCTTCCCTGTGCCGCTCTCCCCCTGGATCAGCACCGTGGACCGGCTCGGCGCGACCTGCTCGATCAGCCGGTAGAGCTGCTGCATCGCCGAGCTCTTCCCGACCAGCTCTCCGAAACGGGCCTTCCCCTGAAGCGCGCGGCGCAGCGTCCTGTTCTCGGCCAGAACGTGGCGATGCCGCAACCCGGTGCTCAGGGTCCGGAGGACGTCCTCGTTCTTGAACGGCTTGGTCAGGTAATCGTGCGCCCCCATGCGCATCGCCTGCACGGCGGTCTCCACGGAACCATAGGCGGTGATCATGACGACCACGCTGTCCGGATCCCGGCGCTTGATCTCCTTGAGCGTCTCGAAGCCGCCGATGCCCGGAAGCATCAGGTCGAGGATGACGAGGTCGTACTCCTGCCGCTCGAGCGCGGCCAGCCCGGATTCGGCGTCCGGGACGGAGGAAATCGCGTACCCTTCGCGCGACAGGATCTCCTGAAGCACGTCGCGGATGATCGGCTCGTCGTCGATCACGAGCACGCGGACGGCCTCGCCCGCGGTATTGTGCGCCGGCTCCCCTTCGGCCAGGTGGACCCGCGGGCCCTTCACGCCGAGGCCCTCCTTTCATCCACTACCGGCAGGCTGACCACGAAGCGCGATCCCTCCCCCGGGCTGCTCTCAGCCAGGAGCGTCCCGGAGTGCTCCTTGACGATTCCGTAGGACACGGAGAGCCCGAGACCGGTCCCCTGGCCCCGCGGCTTCGTCGTGAAAAACGGATCGTAGATCCGGTCCAGGTGCTCCGGCGGGATGCCGCAGCCGGTGTCGCTCACTTCGATCTGCACCCTCCCCGTGTCGGCGTGCGCCGCCACGGTCACGGTACCGCCTTCGGGCATGGCGTCCACTGCGTTCAGGAGGAGATTCATCAGGACCTGCTGGAGGCGCCCGCGGTTGCCGTTCACGCGGGACAGCGGCCCGTCGACCCGGCGCACCAGCTCGATCCTCCGGCCGCGCAGGTGGGGCTGGAACAGCTCCAGCGTCTCCGACATCATCTCGGCGATATCCAGCGGTTGGTAATCGCCGTCGCGCTGACGCGAGAAGTTCAGCAGACTCGAGGCGATCCCGGCCGCACGGAAGGCCTGCTGCTCGATCTTCTTGAGGACCGAATACTCGGGGTCCTCCGGCGTGCGCTCCTCCAGGAGCATCTGGGTGTAGGACGAGATGCCGGTCAGGGGCGTGTTCACCTCGTGCGCGATGCCGGAGGCCAGAAGACCGATCGAGGCGAGATGCTCGCGTCGTTGCAGATCCTGCTCGCGGAGCACCTGCTCGGTAACGTCGTCGACGGTAATGACCCGCCCGCGCGGCCGCCCGGCCGGATCGCGCAGGGCGGCCTGCGTCAGGTTGACGATCAGCCGCCTGTCGTCGCGCGTGCGCAGAGAGGACCTGTACACCCGAAGCCCGGCGTCCGGCAGATCCTCGCCGCCCGGCGGAAGCGCGTCCCCGGTGGCCAGGGCGAACACTCCGGCCGGCATGACCTGGGACAACCGCTGTCCGAGGATCTGGTCGCGCGCGGCACCGTAAAGATGCTCGAAGGCGCGATTGACATTGAGGACGCGCCCCTCGGAGTCCGTGACCAGGATGCCCACGCGGCTGCTCTCGAGGATGCTCTCGTTGAACTCGCGCAGCGCCTCGACCTCCTGCACCTTCTCGTGCACCGCGCTGTACAGCCGGGCCCCCTCGAAGGCGACCGCCGCGTGGCGGCAGAGCGAAATCAGCAGCTGCAGGTCCTCGGTGGTGAGGGGCTCCCCGCCGCGGGGCGTGCCGACGCCCAGCACGGCCACGATCTCACCTTCCACCGTCATGGGCACCATGTACTCCAGGCCGAGAGAATCGATGAGGAAGGCGCCGGTCGCCGTCTCGACAGCCCCGGAGTGATCCCGCAGGGACAGGTAGTCGGCGCCCTCCAGCATCTTCATGAGCGGGTCGTCGAGGACGAGGGTCTGCTCCGGCGACCCTCCGAAGAGGCGCCGTCCCTCGTGCTCGCGCACGAACACGCGCGCGGACTCGAGGTTGAAGGTCCGCTCGACCCGTCCGATGAACTTGGCCCTCAGCGTCGGCAGGCTCAGCTCCCGGTTGAGCGCCTCGCTGAACTCGTTCAGCGTGCGGCGGTAGTCGTAGCGCTCCCGGTAGAAAAACTGGTCGACCACGCTCTTCAGCCGCCGATGCACGCGCGGGTAGAAGATCGCCATCAGGAACGTGGCCAGGATCAGCGCCAGGTTCAGGCCGCGCGGCGTGATCCCGCCGGTGGCCCGGTCCATCACGACGTAGCACGCGGCGTAGGTCGCCCCCGCGGTGAGCAGGATTCCGATGGCCACAATCCCCCGTTTCAGGAAGATGTCCAGGTCGAGAAGACGATAGCGGACGATCGCGGCGGCGAAGGCGAGCGGAATGACCGCCATCGGCAGGAGAGACAGGTCGCTCCAGCCGCCGATCCGGATGTTCAGCGAGCGCGGAACCAGGTAGAAGACGGCCGCCGGCAGGAAGCCGACCAGACTGCCCCACGCCATCCACTTGAGCTGCCAGCGCGTCTGAAGCCGCGTCGCCGACATGTACGAGAGCACGGCCTTGACGATGCCCGTGATGACGAAGACCGCGATGTACAGCTCCTCGAGACGTTCCTTGAACCGGATGACCGCCAGAGGATCGGCGAATCGATAGACCTGCTTGAACGGGATCAGATAGAGGTTGTAGGCGAGAAGCAGGACCGCCGGCACGTAGAAGACCGCGCGCCCGAATCGCCTCAGGCTCGATCCGCGGTCCTCGTCCGCCAGCGCCCAGGTGATGTGCAGGAACAGGGCCGGGGCCAGGAGCCAGCCGGTCAGATCGCCCCAGTATCCCGACCAGTCCAGGAAGCCCCCCTGCCCCTCGCTCTTGAGGACCAGGACCATGAACATAGCCTGGCACAGGAGCGCGAACGGAATGGCGGCGCGGGCCCGAGTGGCCCGCAGCCAGACCACCACGCCCACGCCGAGGAACGTGAGGCCGACGAGGGTGAGGTAGTAGTAGACAGGCGTCCCTCCGCCCACCCAGTTCGGGCGGACGGTGAACTCGGCCTCCTCATGGTCGCGCTCGACCAGGTAGGAGACCGGCGTACCGCGTGGCACGGCGTACGCCGCGTCCTCGGCGTCGACCGCCGAGGCGATCGACCGATCGTCGATGGCCCGCAGGCGATCGCCAGGTCGCAGGCCCCCCTTCCAGGCCGGTGTCCTGGGGATGACCGTGTCGGCCACGACTCCGCGGGCGGAGTCCACCCACTCGACGCCGGTCTCCGGAGCCATGAGCGTGACCTGGTTGTGGAAGTAGGCGGCGCCCCAGGCGAGAAGAAGCGCCGAGATGCCGACCGCCAGCGTCTTGCGCATCAGAAGGAAATGTCCACGCCGCCGGTCACGCGCGTCGTGGCGCCCGATCCGGGCCAGGGCGCGACACCGTCGACCGAGTCGAGCAGCAGCCCCTCGTAGGCCATCAGGACCCGGAAGCGCGAGGCGGCGAACGAGGAGAAGGGAAGGTCCTGGAGGACCGCCAGGTCGAGCCGCCGGTAACGGAGTGAGGACGGCCCGCCGGTCTCGTGCGCTTCCGCCTCGCCCAGAACGCTGCGGTAGTCGATCCGCACCTCGGTCTCGGTCGGTTTGATGGTCGCGCGCAGGCCTGTCATGTAGTAGTGCGCCTGGCCTTCAGCCGGGTCCACGACCGGGCCGTCCCCCAGAACGGGGCTCAGCCGGCCCTGCACGCGTCCCATGCTCCCGAGAAGAACGCCGCGGACCAGTCCGAAACCGCGCTCCAGCTCGATCTCCATCTCGTGCCGGCCCGCCGTCGCGTCGGACAGGACCAGCACTCCCCCGCCCGGGAATCCCGCCGATGACAGCGCGGAGTCCTGCTCGTCGAGGCGCTCCTGGAACGGCCGGTACGACAGCGTGGCCGCGAACTGCAGCCGGTCTTCCGGCCGGCTCGCGACACCGATCTCGTAGCCCAGACGACCCGCATCGGAACGGACGGCGCCCCGCTCATCCGCGGCGGAGACGGAGAGCGACGGACGATTCTCCTCGACGCGGTACATCACGGCCGATCGCACCACCAGATCACCCGCCTCCGGAAGCGTCGTCGTCAGCCCCACGCGCGGCACCACGTAGGCATCCCCCGAGGACAGATCGTTGTGGTAGCGCAGCCCGTAGTTCACGGTGTTGCGGTCGGTGAGCCGCCAGTCGTCTCCTCCGAAGAGAGTCATGGCCCGCCCCAGAGTACCCGCCTCGAGGGGGAGCGCGCTCGAGTCCCCTCCGGACAAGAGAGCGCCTCCGTCCCCCAGGTCGTAACGGAAGGAGTGCACGCGCATCCCCAGATCGATCGCGTGGTCCACCGACCGCAACGCCAGGCCGGCCGCGGCCGAGATGGACCGATCCACGAGACGGGCCCCGTCCGAAGCACCGGCCACGATGGTCGCCACGGATGTCGGGCCGCCGTCCGGCTGGCGGAAGGCGGCCTCCCGGCACGAGCCCACGACGAACAGCAGCGCGCCGTCTCCCAGATTCCGATCCCAGCGCGCCCGCACGGCGGAGTTCCTCTGCGCCTGGTTCACATCATCGGCGGCGTCGACCGACTCGAACACGTACCGGCGGGTGGAGTAGCGGACCAGGGTCTTCAGATCATCGTCCGGCCCGAGGCGGTAATCGAACCCGACTCCCAGGCCCGTCGTCGCCCCGCCGCGGCGCGCCTCGTCGCCGCCGGACAGTCCCGCCGTCGTCCTGACGGAATGGCCGTCGAAGCGCCACGAACCCTGCTCGCCCGCCGGACCTCGCAGAGCCAGCCGGGTGGCGCGTCCGGAGGCGTCCCCGGGGCCCGCGGTCTCTCCGCCCAGAAGGTCCGAGCCGCTGAAGTCCTGACTCAGTTCGCCGTTGATGGTCGGCATCCGCCACCTGAGCGCGGCCGGAGCGTGGCCGCCTCTGCGTGAAGAGACGAGCGCCACGGAGCCCGTCCCCCCCTCGAGACCGGCCTCGACGTCGCGCAACTCGTCTCCGTCGGAGCGATGCAGGATCCAGTCCAGGCCGCCGTCGCGTGCCGCGGCGTCGCCCGGCGCCTCCAGGGGAGACGCGGCCGCCGGCCTCATGCGCACATCGAGGAGGTTGCGCGTCGCCATGTTGACCTCCGCGAGCGCGACGTCGTACCCGACCTTGAAGACCGCGATGCGATACCGCCCCGCCGGCACCTGGGCGCTGAACGATCCATCCGCGCCGCTCCTGAGCACCCGGTCGGCGGTGTCGACGCCCGCGGCCGTCGCGCGCAACTGCGCGCTCTCCTCGGCCGCCCGCCGAGCGCGACCGAGCTGCGTGACGAAGATCGTGGCACCCGCGAGCCCGGCCCCGCGTCCATCGACCACCTGGCCGGCGAGCGCCCGGTCCTGGGCCAGCGCGGACGGCACGGCGGCACCAAAGGAGATCAGGAGGGCGGCGAGCGCGTGGCACGCGTTCCCGGAACGTAGCGTCATGGGCTCTCCCGGCGCGATGCGTGCGAAAGGCCCATCATTCTGACCGAACCGACGTTAACAAGTCAAAGGAAAATGCCCGACGACAGTGCGGATGACTGCCCTGCGCCCAGAGGGGAATTGAGCGTCGTGATGACTTGGAAGACCAAGATCCCTTGAGAACTCCTGCCTGTCGAGGTAACCCTCGTGGAATCAGATTGATCGGACATGAATGATGAGGAGCATCCGCACGGTTGTAGGGCATTTTCATACAATATCCGCAGCCTCTCATTCGTCTACAGCCGTAAATGAAGAACGCGGCGAGCCTGGAGCGGATGACACTCGAACAGGACCGGCGGATCTCCGAGGTGGTCAGGCGGGAGCAGTCCCGGCTGCGTGACTTCATTCGCCGGCGCGTGCCCGACCCGCGCGACGCCGAGGACATCCTGCAGGACGTCTTCTACGAGCTGGTGGAAGCGAACCGCCTGCTGATGCCGATCGGGCACGTCACCGGCTGGCTGTTCCGCGTGGCGCGCAATCGCATCACCGATCTCTTCCGCAAGAAGACGCCGGAGAGCGCCGGCGATGGCGTGGTCGGGGACGAGGACGACGAACGGCTCCCGTGGGCCGACCTGCTGCCTTCGCCCGATGCCGGACCGGAGGCGCTCTACGCCCGCAACGTGCTTCTCGATGAGCTCGAGATGGCGGTCGATGAGCTGCCGGAGGAGCAGCGCCAGGTGTTTGTTGCGCACGAGCTGGAGGGGCGCAGCTTCAGGGAGATGGCGGCCGAGACCGGCGTGAGCGTGAACACGCTGCTCTCACGCAAACGGTATGCGGTGCTGCATCTGCGCGAGCGATTGCGAAGCATTTACGACGAACTCACCAAAGCATGAGGAGCCGGACATGAGAAGGAAATGGATTTTCATCGCTCCACTGGCGATTCTGGGGATGCTGCTCTTTACCTTCATCGGCGGCGAAGTCGTGCTGCACCTGTGGAACTGGCTGCTGCCGCCGCTCTTCGCCTGGCGCTCGATCACCTTCTGGCAGGCGATCGGACTCCTGGCGCTGTGCCGGATCCTCTTCGGCGGATTCGGATGCCGCGGTTTCGGTCGTTCCCATTTCCGCCATCGCATGGCCGAGCGCTGGGAGCGCATGACGCCCGAGGAGAGGGAACGGTTCCGGCAGGGCATGCTGGGACGTTGCGGCTTCGGCCCATCCCCCGGCGAGAGCAAGGGGCAATCCTGAGGCTCCGCCTCGCCCGGGACTCAGAACGTGCCGACGAGGGCGAGACGGTAGCGCACGCGCTCCCAGCCTTCGCCCGCCCCCGACGAGCGGATGTCGATGTCGATCTCCCGTTTCTCGCCGGGGAGGATGACGAGGGTGTCTGCGTGCTCGATGGGATGGGTGACGGCAGGACCGTCGGCGCCGACGGTCGCCATCTCGCCGAGCACCCGGAGGGCGACCTGCGCGCGCCCGCCCGACAGCAGGAGCGGTGTGAGCGCAACCTCAAGCTTCTCACGCCGGTAGCGTTTTGCGCCGGTGGCGTCGGGCTCGAGGGGAACGTTGAAGGAGAAGAGTACGCTGGCCTCCCGGCCGACCATGGCGCGCAGCAGATCGCTTTTCATCGGTCGCGGATCCTTCTCGCCGTCGGCCCGCGCCACGGCGAGCGTGAAATCGACGAACTGAAGATCGGACTCGGACACGGCGCCGCTGGCCGCAGGCGGCGCGTCGCAGCGCACTTTCAGAACGAGGCGGCCCTGCGTCGCCGTTGAGGCGTAGGCCTCGACCAGGCGCTCCTGCTCGGGTTTCAGGACGAAGGTGGCGTGCGTGCGGTCGGGCTGCCGCGGTTTTCCCCCGGTCCTGGCGCCGGCCACGACGCCGCGGGTCTCGGTCCCGATATCCAGGGAACAGCCCCCTCCAGGCCTGACGATCGCGCCGAGGTGCACGGTCATCTCGACCATCTCGCGCGCCTCCGAGGCTTCGCCGCGGCTGATCAAGGTCGCCGATTTCCTGAGAACGCCGCTGCCGCCCGACAGGAGATCCGCCACGTCGGTGCCGAGCGACCAGGTGCCGCGGCGATCGACGACGAGCGTCTCGACGGTGACGCGCACGGCGGCGGTGGACGCGTCCCGGGCACCGGGAGTCTGCGCGGGAGGCGGGGCGGCGTGCAGCACGAGCGGTACTGCGAGCATCACGACGAATCGCCGGAGGCGGCTCATCGGCTGAGGCTACCACAATGACTCGGGTATAATCCTTCTCGAGGCTTCAGCGCTTCATGGCCATCGGCAAGGACGAAGTCCGTCACATCGCGAAGCTGGCGCACCTCGAGTTCTCCGAGGACGAGCTCGGTCGTTTCACCCAGCAGTTCAATTCCATCGTGGAGTACGTCGCCCGTCTGAACGCGCTCGACACGGCCGACATCCAGCCGACGTCGCACGTCGATGTGGGCTCGCACGCCCTGCGCGACGACACGCTGCGCCCGTCGATGTCGCGCGAGGAGGCGCTCGCCAACGCCCCGGAGTCGGAGCACGGCCTCTTCAAGGTCCCCAGGGTGATCGGATGAGTGTCGCGCACGGGCGCACCATCGGGGAGATCCGCTCGCTCGTCGCTTCCGGACAGGTGAGCGCGGCCGAGATCTGCGGCGCCCGCCTGCGGCGCGCCCGTGAGGTCGAGCCCCGCGTGAAGGCGTTCCGCACTCTCCTGGAGGACGACGCCCTGCGCCAGGCCGAGGCCGTCGATCGCGATCGGAAGGAGGGTCGTCCGCTCGGTCCCCTGGCCGGCGTTCCGATCGCCGTCAAGGACGTGCTGTGCACGCGCGGAATTCCGACGACCTGCGGCTCCCGCATCCTGAAAAATTTCGTGCCCTCCTATGACGCCACCTGCGTGGAGCGGTTGCGCCGGGCCGGCGCCGTGATCGTCGGCAAGACGAACATGGACGAGTTCGCGATGGGCTCCTCCACGGAGAATTCGGCCTACGAGAAGACCTGCAACCCCTGGGCGCTGGACCGGGTCCCCGGAGGATCGAGCGGCGGATCGGCCGCGGCGGTCGCGGCCGGGGAGGTGCCGGCGGCGCTCGGGTCCGACACCGGCGGCTCGATCCGCCAGCCCGCGGCGTTCTGCGGTGTCGCGGGGATGAAGCCGACCTACGGCCGCGTGTCGCGCTACGGGCTCGTGGCCTTCGCGTCATCGCTCGACCAGGTCGGGCCGTTCGGCGTCACGGTGGAGGACGTGGCGCGCGTCCTCCAGGTGATCGCGGGCCACGACCCCTGCGACTCGACGTCCGCCCCGCAGCCGGTGCCGGATTATCTGAAAGCGCTCGGCAAGGACGCCGCGGGGCTGCGCATCGGCGTGCCTGCGGAGTATTTCAGGGAGGGGCTCGCGCCCGAGGTCGAGACCGCCGTGCAGTCGTCGCTGACGATCGCCGAGCGCCTGGGCGCCCGGCTCGAGCCGATCTCGCTGCCGCACACGGAGTATGCGATCCCGACGTATTACATCATCGCCACCGCCGAGGCGAGCAGCAACCTGGCGCGCTACGACGGAGTGCGCTACGGCCATCGCGCCGCCGGCGCTTCTCAGATGGAGACGCTCTACGTGCGCACGCGCACCGAGGGGTTCGGTCCGGAGGTGAAGCGGCGCATCATGCTCGGCACCTACGTCCTGTCCTCCGGATACTATGACGCCTATTACCTGAAGGGACAGAAGGTGCGGACGCTCATCCGCCGCGACTTCGATCTCGCGTTCGAGAAGGTGGATGTCATCGTCACTCCGACGACCCCGACACCCGCCTTCCGGTTCGGCGACAAGGTCGACGACCCGCTGTCGATGTACCTCTCGGACATCTTCACCGTCACCATCAACCTGGCGGGCCTCCCGGGGATCTCGATTCCCTGCGGCCTGACGCGCGAACGGTTGCCGGTCGGGCTTCAAGTCATCGGCCGTCCCTTCGACGAGGAGACCGTCCTCCGACTCGCGGCGGCGCTCGAGGGGGCCTTGAAGTTCCGCGACCACCGCCCGCCCCTCGACGGGACGTCGTGAGACCGTCCGTCACCGGACGCGAAGGCGCGCCCGGGCTTCCGTTCTTCGTCCGCCTCGTCCTCTGTCTGGCCTGCTCCGTCGGCGCGGGCGCCGCGCCGTCCGCCTCGGGACGGAGCGCCCCGGTCCCCCAGCCCGCCCGCCGGCTGGACGCGCCCGTTGCGCGTCACACGGCCTCCGATCGCCTGGCCGCGGACGAGCGTCCCGAGCTGCGGGGCGGCAGCGACCTCGTGCTCACGGTCGAGGTCCGCGCCGGCGACACGTACACCTCCATCGGCCAGAGATATCTCGCCGATCTGCGCGAGCTCCAGGCGGTGCGGACCCGCAGCGGGGATCGGCTGCCGCCCGAAGGGGAGCTCGTCGCCATCCCCTACGCGTCTCTCAACGATCGATACAAGGTGCGGGTGATCCGCGTCCTGTTTCCCGAGGACGGACCGCGCGAGGGAAACTGGATCCACCGGGCCGGCTGCGGTCTTCTGAAGCCTTCGCAGGAAACCCTGTGGAACGTGGCGCTCTGGCTGACCGGACGCGGTGAGAATTTCCGCGCGCTCGCCGACCGCAACGATCTCCCCGGTCTCCTCCCCGCGAAGGACCAGGAGATCCTCGTTCCGGGCGAGCTGCTCCTGCCGCCCTTCGCGGCCGCGGCGGGGCTCCAGACCGCCGCCGCGGGGACGACGACGCCGGGGGACAGTCAAGGGGACGTGGAGAGCGACGATTTCACCGAGGTGCCCCCGGAGCCCGAGTCGACGCCGGCGCACGCGCCGCCGCCCGCGCCCCCGGATAGGGCCACCGACGCGAGCGGCCAGCTCGTCTACGGCAAGGATGCGGGCGGTCCCTTCGGGAGGTACCGCCTGAAGCGCGGCGAGGCTCTCTATTCTGTCGTCATGCGCTTCACGGGACGGGTGGACAGCCAGGAGGTGAACGATCTCGCTCTCGCGATCGCCTCCCGGTCCGGCATCAAGGACGTGACGGACATCCCGACGGGGTACGGCGTGAAGATCTCCCTCGACGACCTCCTGCCCGAGTACCTTCCAGCGACCGACCCGCGCCGCGAGGCCTGGCAGAGGAGCCAGGCCGAGGTGGGGCGCTACACGAATCCGTCCCAGAGCCGCAACCTGGAGGGTGTGACCGTGATCCTGGACGCCGGGCACGGCGGGCGCGATCGCGGCGCCGCGCACAACGGTGTCGCCGAGCACGAGTATGTCTACGACATTCTCTGCAGGATCAAGGCGCTCCTGGAGCGGGACACCGGGGCGCGGGTCCTCGCGACGATCAGGGACCGCAGGGAGGGGTACCGTGTCCGCGACTCGACGCATCTCGTCAGGAACCAGGCGGAGGTGCTCCTGACCGACCCGCCTTTCCCGCTCCTGGAGCCGTACGTCAGCGTCAACCTGCGCTGGTACCTGACCAACTCGTATTTCCGCCGTCTGGTCGCCGAGGGGAGCGACCCGCTCAAGATCGTCTTCACCAGCCTGCACGCCGACGCCCGCCATCCGGGACTGGGCGGCGCCATGATCTACGTGCCCGGCGAGGAATACCGCCGCAGCCGCTACGGTTATTCGGGGTCCGTGTACGCGCGCACCCGCGAGGTGCGGGAGAAGCCCTACGTCTCGTTCACACGATCCGAAAGGGAGCGATCCGAGGGGCTGTCGCGTCAGTTCGCGCGGGCGCTCGTGACGTCGTTCCGCGACCACGAGGTCGCCGTCCATCCTTACGATCCGGTCCGCGAGCGGATCATCCGCAAGCGCCGTTCGTGGGTGCCCGCGGTGCTGCGCTGCAGCGAGGTCCCGGTCGAGGTCCTGATCGAGGTCAGCAACCTCAGCAACGTTGCCGACAGCCGTCTGATCGCCGATCCGATCTACAGACAGAGGGTCGCCGAGGCCTACGTGGACGCCCTGCGCAGGTACTATGGCCAGCCGGTCCCGAGAGGAGCCCCCTCCCGGGCCACCTCCTCGCGGGGCCAATGACGATCGCTACCGATCCGGGATCCCGTTGCGCCGGGCGTAGTCCTGCGCGTCGCGGATGCGGTGGGCGAGACTCGGGTGGCTGTAGAGGAGTGTCTCGACGACGGGGTGGACGTGGTACTCGTCCAGGTCGAGCCGGCCGAACTTGAGAAACACCGAGGCGGCGGCCGCAGGGTCGCGCGTCACCTCCAGCCCGAACAGATCGGCCTGACGCTCCTGCGCCCGGCTGAAGGTGGCGATGGCGGGGCCGGCGAAGAAGAGAAGCATCGACAGGACCAGGCAGAGCAAGGGCAGCGAGGACGGCTCGGACAGGTCCGGGATGCCGAGCGCCGGCCGGCGCTCGATGACGCGGCGTGACACCCGGTCCACCAGAAAGAACCCCGCCACGATCCACGGGACCAGGAAGGCCACGGTCTTCCAGACGTGGTTCAGCACGTAGTGCCCCATCTCGTGCCCCATCACGGCCTTGATCTCCCGCGGAGCGAACCGCGTCAGGAGCGTGTCGTACAGGACGATCCGCTGCGTCCCGAGGATCCCGGCGACGTAGGCGTTGGTGTGGCCGGACTGGCGGCTGGCGTCGACCTGGTAGACCTCGTGGGCGGGGATCCCCTCCCGGCGGGCCATCTCCAGGATGTCGGCGCGCAACGACTCGTCCTGGAGCGGCTCGAACCTGTTGAACAGCGGCGCTATGAACACCGGCGCGATGGCGATCATCAGGACCGCGAACAGGACCGTCAGGATCGATCCCGCCACCCACCAGCGCCTCCCCAGGCGGCGGATTGCGGCGTAGAGGATCGTCAGGAAGATCGCCTGCAGGACGACGGCGACGAGGAGCCCCTTGCCGCGATCGAGAAGCCAGGCCGGCAACGTCTGGTTCGCGAAGCCGTACTTCTTCTCGCGCACGTACGAGGCGTAGGCATTCAACGGGAAGCCGCCCATGAACATGACGAGCCCGAACAGAACGGCGTAGATCCCGGCCTTGATGTTGGGTGAGCGGCTCCATCTCCCCGCCCATTGCAGAAGCGTGCTCCCGAAGCCGGAGAACACGATGAGCGCCAGGAAACCTGTGTTCCAGAGGGACTCGGCCAGGACCAGCGCGTAGTTTCCGTGCGAGTACGACTCCATCTTCGGTTCGTCGGGGGGGACCTCGCCGAGCGGGTGGTCGATCAGGGCCGGCGATCCGCCCGCTTCGACCGCTGCGCCCGTCCTTTCCTGGCCGTCCTGCGCCGGCAGGGGCCCGGGGGCCGGGATCAGGAGCAGGAGGAGCACGAGACCCCCGGTCCGTCCCACCGTCATCGGGACGGTCCGGCAGGCGGCGGGCCGGACGAATCGGCCAGCATGCGGTCCCGGATGAGAGCGATCGGGATCGATCCGTACGACAGGAGCTCGTCGTGGAAGCGCTTCAGGTCGAACGCACCGCCGCGTCTTCGTCTGATCGTCTCGCGCAGGTCGAGAATCGCCTGCCTCCCGACCGCGTAGGACATCGGCTGGGTGGGCATCCGGGTGTAACGCAGGACCTCGGCCCGCGCGTTCTGCGGATCGAGGCGCGCCACCTCGGTCAGCACCGCGGCCGCCTGGTCCACGCTCATGCCCCCGGTGTGGAGGCCGACGTCGATGACGACGCGGCTGGCGCGCCAGAGGACGTCCTTGAGCTGCAGCACCCGACAGCGGACATCCTCGTAGTACGACTGTTCCGCCATGAGCTCCTCGCAGTAGAACGCCCAGCCCTCGACCAGGACGGGCGTCGCGCAGGACCGGCGCACCTTCGAGGTGAGACCGCAGGCGACCGATAATTGCAGGTGGTGACCCGGGTAGGCCTCGTGCGCGACGGTCGCCGGGATGGCCGGGCGCATGTGGTCCTCCAGCATGCGCGCGCGCGCCTCCGGCGGGGAGCCGTCGTCCGGCGGCGTCACCCACAGGACGCCCTCACGCCCCGCTTCGAACGGCGCCGGCGCCACGTAGGCCGCGAAGGGGGTCACGCTCCTCTGGAAGGATGGCGTCTCCACGACACGCAGGGTCTCTCCATCCGGCAGGGTCGCCAGACCGCGCGCCAGGATGAAATCCCGCGCGCGCCCCACTTCGCGCCGGTACTCCTCGACCAGATGCTCCCGGCTCGGGTGGTCGGCCTTCCACTCCCCGACCAGGTCCTGCCACGGACGACGCGTGTCGACCGCCCGCGCCGCCTCCGCGAGACGCGTCTCGGTGTCGGCCGCGAGGCGCCGGCCGAACTCGACCAGGGCGGCCGTGTCGGGCGCGATTCCGTGCTGCGCGCGCAGCAGCAGCTCGAACAGGCCCCGGCCCGACGCGAAGTCTCCCCGCGCCACGCTCAAAAGGCGTCCGCGCAGGAACTCCGAGAACTCGTCCAGGGCCCCGGACGCCTCGACGCAGGCCTTGTCGAGCTCCGTCGCGGCGGCCCCGGCGCGCGCCGCCAGATCGCGGCTGAGATGAGCGAGGAACGCCAGGCCGCCCTGGGCCTGCTGCAGGGCCGCGCCGACCCACTCCCGCGGGATGACGGCGGGATCGGAGAGATTCTCCCTCGCCTGGCGGAGGAGGCGCGGCACCTCCAGAAGACGCCTCGAGGCGGCGCGCGCCCTGTCCGGGACCGGGGCGAACTCGCGCTCCGCCAGGTAATAGACGCCGTACAGGATCTCATCGAGGTAGAACGCCGGGTCGCGGTGCGCCGGCCGGGCTTCCTCGAGCTGGCGCTCTTCGACTTCCAGGGAGCCGGAGAGGATCGTCAGGTCGAGCGCCTCGTCGGGATCCAGACTGTCCGGCGCATCGCGAAGCCGCTCCAGGTCGCGACGGTAGGCCGCCGTGGCCCGGAGGCGATCGTGGAGCGCCTCGGGGCTGCAGTCGATCAGACGGTCGTCGTGGTCGTGGATCCCGACGGCTGTGGCGTACGACGGGCTCACGCGCCAGCCGAAGCGGAGGATCTCGTCGATCAGGGTCGCGATCTGTCGTTTCACGGTGGGCTCGCGTCCGTGGTGCGTCAGGGCCGCGGGATTATACCCCTCTCCGGGTGACGGGACGCGCAGCCCCGGCGGCGTGTTGACGGCGTCGAAAACGCTGTGGAATAATGCACATTCCTGGGACGCCGGCCTGACGCGGCGTCGCGGGGCTCGAACGTCGCGGCGCCGTTTCCCATCTCCGCGGCCCTCTTCGCTCAGGATCCAGGCGGGAATGAAGGTCCTCGTCGTCGGAAATGGCGCCCGCGAGCACGCCCTCTGCTGGAAACTCCGCGGCAGCCCTTCGGTCAAGGAGCTGTATTGCGCTCCCGGCAACGTCGGCATGGCGAAGCTCGCCGACCGTGTCCCGATCGATCCGTCGTCCATCGTCGAGCTGGCGGACTTCGCGGAAAAGATCCGCATCGACCTGACCCTGGTGGGCCCGGAACTGCCGCTCGCCCTGGGCATCGTCGACGAGTTCCAGAAGCGCGACCTGGCGATCTTCGGCGCCACCCAGGCGGCCGCGGAGATCGAATCGAGCAAGGTGTTCGCCAAGGAGTTCATGAAGACGCACAAGATCCCCACCGGCCGCTTCGACGTCTCCGTCTCGGCCGGCGAGACCCGCGCCCTCCTGAAGAAGCGGAAGAACGGCTATCCGGTCGTCCTGAAGGCGGACGGGCTGGCCGGAGGCAAGGGCGTGATCCTGGCGCGGGACAAAAAGGAGGCGGAGCAGGCGATCGAGATCCTGCAGGTCGAGCGCCGGTTCGGCGTCGCCGGCGATCGCATCGTGGTCGAGGAGTTCCTGGAGGGGCACGAGGCCTCCTTCTTCGCCCTGTCGGACGGGCAGCGCGTCCTGCCGCTGGTCACCTGCCAGGACTACAAGCGCCTCCTCGAGGGGGATGCCGGCCCGAACACGGGCGGCATGGGTGGGTATTCGCCGTCCGTGCACATCGACGCGGACACCTTCAAGCAGGTCATGGATGACGTCCTGGTGCCGACCGTGGCCGGGCTTGCCGAGGCGGGACGACCGTACTGCGGGATCCTCTATGTCGGGCTGATGCTGACGAAGTCCGGGCCGCGCGTCCTGGAGTACAACGCCCGGTTCGGAGATCCCGAAGCCGAGCTCATCGCGGTGCGCATGAAGAGCGACATCGTGCCGATCCTGCAGGCGACCCTGGCCGGCCGCCTCGAGGAGGTCACGATCGAGTGGCTGAAGGCGCGATCGGTGTGCGCGGTCATGGCGGCGCGCGGCTATCCCGAGAAGCCCGAGAGCGGCCGTCCGATCACCGGGGTCGACTCGGCCGCGGCCCTGGACGGGGTGGAGGTGTTCCACGCCGGCACCGCCGTGAAGGACGGCAAGTTCGTGACCGCCGGCGGACGGGTGCTCACCGTCACCGCAGTCGGCGCCACGTTCGCGCAGGCCCGCGACCGCTGCTACGCCGCCGCCTCGGCCATCCAGTTCGACGGCAAGCAGCTGCGCGCCGACATCGCGCAGGACGCTCTCGAGGGGCAGTCGGGCTGACGGTTCCGGCCTGCTGTACGTGCTCCGCATCCCCACCCCCGAGACGTTTGAGACGCCGCCGGGAGCGTGCTACCATCGTGGCGTGTCCTCGCAAAGGAGCCCGGACGTGGGTCTCGCCGCCCGCAGGAAGAAGGAGATTTTCGAGCTGCTGCGCGTCTACCACCAGTCGCGCGAGAACATCCGTCTGCTCCTCGAGATGAGCGACATGGCGGATTACGAGAAGATGGGATTCATCGACGCGTGGCAGGAGGAGATGGCCGATTTTTTTGCCCGCAACGGCTTCTGCTTCGCCTGCAATCGTCCTCTCGAACGCTGCGAATGCGCCGAGCCTCTCCGTCCCGCCCTTCCGCACTCCGCCGCCTGACCGCTCCCCTCTGCTAGAATCACCTCCCCTGAAGGGAGGGTCCCTTGGCCAAGCAACGCCGAAGCAAGGCTGCCGTACCGCCCGCCCGCTCGCGTCTCAAGGTGTGGATCGCCATGGGAAGCGACAGCGATCTGCCGGTCATGGAGGAGACCTTGAAGGTCCTGAGGGAGTTCGGCATTCCGTACGACGTGGACATCACCTCCGCGCACCGGACCCCCGACGAGACGGCGGAGCTGGCGCGCACGGCGATCGGCCGTGGCATCGGCGCGATCATCCTCGGCGCCGGCCACGCGGCGCACCTCGCGGGCGTGGTGGCCGCGCACACCACCCTGCCGGTCATCGGCGTGCCGCTCCCTTCCTCGTCTCTGCAGGGTCTCGACTCGCTCCTGTCGACGGTGCAGATGCCCGCCGGCGTGCCCGTCGCGACCATGGCCATCGGCAAGTCCGGCGCTTCGAACGCCGGCATCTTCGCCGCCCAGATCCTGGCGAACTCGGACCCGGAGCTGCGGCGGCTCCTGCAGGGCTTCAAGGAGCGGCTCGCGGCGAAGGTCCGCGAGAAGAACCGCGACTTGAAGTCCCGGTCGCCGCAGACCTCCTGACCGTGCCGACCTACCGCATCGTCACACTGGGTTGCAAGCTGAACCAGGCCGATTCGGCGGCCCTCGAGGCGCGCCTGCGCCTCCTGGGGCTGCGGCGTGCCCCCGCGGAGGAGGGTCCTGCCGCGGGAGCCGACGTCGTGATCCTCAACACCTGCACGGTCACGGCCCATGCCGACCGCGAGGCGCGCCAGATCGCGCGCCGGCTGCGCCGCGCCAACCCGCAAGCGCTCCTCATCGCCACCGGGTGCTACGCCGAGAGGGATCCGCATGGTCTGAAGACCGTCCCCGGCATCGATCACGTCGTTCCCCTGAGGGAGCAGGAGGAAACAGTGCCGGCCCTGGTCGCCGCCGCACTCGGGATCGACCGCCGGCACATCGAGCTCGACCTCGGCCCGCAGGGGACGACGGAAGGGTGCGAGCCGGAGACGGCCGCTGGCGATCGCACGCGCGCCCTCCTCAAGGTGCAGGACGGCTGCGACCTGCGCTGCTCCTACTGCATCATCCCGTCGGTGAGGGGGTCGAGTCGCAGCGTGCCGCCCCGCATCGTGCTCGAGAGACTGGCGCGGCTCGTCGACGCCGGCTTCCGTGAGATCGTGCTCACCGGGGTGAACACCGGCGACTACGGCAAGGACCTGGACCCGGCGCTCGACCTGGAAGGGCTTCTCGAGCGGGCGATCGAGGTGAAGGGGCTCGGACGCCTCCGCCTCAACTCGCTCGAGCCGCGGACGGTCACACCCGGCCTCGTCGAGCTCCTCGCCGGCTGCGGCGGTCGCGTCGTGCCCCACCTGCAGGTGCCCCTGCAGAGCGGCTGCGACAGTGTGCTGAGGCGCATGCGCCGTCCCTACCGCGCGGCCGATTACGCGCGCGTCGTCCTGGACCTCCGCCACCGGGTGGAGGGGATCGCCCTGGGCGCCGATGTGATCGTCGGCTTTCCCGGCGAGACCGACGCCGAATTCGAGACGACCCTTCGGTTCATCGAGGCCTCGCCTCTCAATTACCTGCACGTCTTCTCGTATTCCCCCCGACCGGGCACGGCGGCCGCCGCCCGGGCCGACCCTCTCCGTCCGGAGGTGATCAAGGACCGCAGCGCGCGGCTGCGTGGGCTCGGTCGCGACCTTTCGCTCCGCTTCCGCCGATCCTTCCTGGGCCGGATGAGGTCGTCGCTGACGTTTCGCGGGGTCCGGCCGGACGGGCGCCTGCGGGCGCTGACGGACAACTTCATCGATCTGGGATCCGATTACGAGGGGAGCGACCCCACAGCACTGATGAACCGCCTGCTTCCCGTCCGCATCACCGACGCGACGGACCAGGACACGCTCGGCACGATCGCGTCACCGCCGGCGCTTCGCCGTATCGATCAGATGCTGGCGCAGTTCGTCGACCAACGTCCCCTCGTTGCGGGCGCGCAGCGTCGAGAGATAGACCAGCTCGGGGCTGGCCGGATCACCCAGGAGGGCGCAGGCGCGCCGGGAGGCGCGCCGGCTCGCGGAGAGCGCGATACGCAGCATCACGCGGCTGCCGAGGAGTGAGGTGAGCCGGCCATAGAGACCGCCGGCGGCGGCGAACAGGGAGCGCACCCCGGGAGTGATCGGGGCGCCGCGCGCGACGAGCAACCGTTCGATCCTGTTCCGCCGATCCCGCTCGGCCCGCAGGTAGGTCTCGATCGCCTTCGTCCCGTCCGGATCGCGCAGTCTGGCGGCGTAGACACCGTAAAGCGCCAGGACCAGGTCCTGCAGGTAGAGGTCCTGGATCAGGCCGCGAATCCCGGTCCCGTTCACGTCTTCCGCCTCGCGACCAGTCCCCCCGGGGCGGCCGGGAGAGCGCGGCCTGTCGAAGGCCTCGATACCGGGGCCTACTTCTTGATGAGATCCTTGAGCGCCTTGGCGACGGTGAATTTCACGACCGTCTTGGCGGGGATCTGGATCGGTTCCCCGGTCGCCGGGTTGCGGCCGACGCGGGCCTGGCGTTTCATGACCTTGAATTTTCCCAAGCCTGCGAGCGGCACGTCTCCCTCGTTCTTCATCTCCCGCTCGACCAGGCGCGTGAATCCCTCGAGGAACGTCTTGGCCTGCTGCTTGTCGGTGCCGGTCTCCTGCGCGATCGCTTCGATCAAGTCCGTCCGGGTCATGCCGATGTCTCCCTAGTGTGACGTCGATTAAGGATCGGCTCTCGGGGGGCGAGAATCGGGGCTTTCTATCACACCCCTGGGACGAGGATCAAGGAACGGGGTCTATTTCCAGTCGACGGGCAGCCTGAGCTGCCGGTCGTCCCGGTCGCGATACAGGACGTAGCCGTTCCTCGTCCCGAAGAGAAACACGTCGCGCGTCACCTCGACGTCGCGCCGGCAGTACTGTTCGATGAGATCGACCCGCCCCTCCTTCCACCACTTCAGCGACTGAAGTCCGTCGGACGATTTGCCGACGCCGAGGGTCGCGCCGGCGAGATCGCCGAGCTTGAGGCGGAAACCCAGCTTGCGGTAGATGTCGGCGAGCATGTCGAAGGTCCGGACGCGCGCCAGGTTCCATTGCGTGTACGCCTTCAGAACCGCCATGTCGAAGCGGTCGATGTTGTAGCCGATCACGCGGTCGGCCATCACCAGGTCGAGCAGCAGGCGGTCGACGTCCTTCTCGGCGTAGGTCTTGAATTGCGAGGTGATCGCGTTGTAGGTGACCGCCAGCGCCAGCTTCATGTCGGCGACGTTCTGCCAGCCGCCGACCTCTTCTGCGCTCTTCTGCGTCTCGACGTCCAGGAACAGCGTCAGCTCCTGTCCGGGAGCGGCCCCGCCCGACCCGCGCCGCGCGGGTGTCGGGAGCGGCTCGTACTCGAAGCCTCCGCCCATGAGACGCAGCGGCGCGCGTCCGGACGGTGTCTCCGCGCGCGGGGCCGGGGTCTGCGTGCGCCGGGCGCCGGGTGCCGGGGGCGCCCGCCTCGTGACGGGCGGACCGGACGGCGCTTCCTCGGGCCGCGGGCCGTCCTGCAGGAGGGCCTCGGCGATGAGAAGCGCCGCCCGCTTGTCGAGCGGGTTGTTGCCGTTGCCGCACTTCGGGGACTGGATGCACGACGGACAGCCCGATGCGCACGGACAGGTGCGCAGGAGCGCTGCGGTCCGGCCGAGGAGGTCGGCGATTCCCTCGAACCCCCTGGCCGCGAGTCCGACCCCTCCCGGGTGTCCGTCGTAGATGAAGATGGCGGAGCGTCCGATCTGGGGATGCAGCGGATAGGAGATCCCGCCGATGTCGCCCCGGTCGCAGATCGCCAGAAGCGGAAAAAGGGAGATCAGGGCGTGCTCCAGGGCGTGGATCCCGCCCATGAAGTGGCCTTCGCTCGCGACGACCCGATCGCGCACGACGTCGGGCAGCGTGATCCACAGACCGACCGTCTCGAAGGTCAGGGGCGGCAGGTCGAGGTCGAACAGTCCGAGCCGATCGCGCCCGAACAGCCGCCGTTTCTCGTACCCGGTCAGCTCCTCGGTGACCTGGATCGTCCCGAGGCGCGCGTCGATCCCCCGATCCCGCTTCTCCTGCAGGACCTGCAGGATCTCGGTCTCCTTCTCGCCGCGCACTTCGGTGTAGTAGTCGACGTCCACGGGGACGACGCGGACGCGACGCGCCTCGATCAGGAGCTCGCGCACCAGGTACTGCTGCCCGCGGTGCAGGTAGACGGCCCCCGCGTGCGTCTCGTGGAACGCCCGCACCGCGTCGATGGTGCCGATGACGCGATCGGCCGCTTCGTCGACGATCGTGTAGGTGGCGCCGATCGACCGCAGCGAAATGTCGCGTTGCGGACGGCGGCGCAGCGTGAACCAGCGATCGCCGTTCGCGTCGCGCGCCAGGGCGCCCTCGCGCTCGAGGTCCTGCACCAGGGAAAACAGGGGCCCGTACGCCTGCCGGTCGCGCGGTTCCTCGAGGGGCAGCTCGGCGCCGGCGCACAACAGATGGGCCCGCGCGATGATCGGGTTGTTCGGGTCGAAGACGACCTCCTCGAAACCGCGCTTCAGAAGCTCCTCCGGATTCGTCATGAAGTACTGGTCGAGCGCGTCCGGCATGCCGACGAGCACGGTCAGGGACGGGCGGTCCTCCCGTCCGACGCGGCCGATCCGCTGCCAGGTGGAGACCACGCTTCCCGGGTACCCGACGAGCAGGCACACGTCGAGACCGCCGATGTCCACGCCCAGCTCGAGGGCGCTCGTCGAGATGACCCCCTGCAGCGAGCCCGAGAACAGACGGCGCTCGATCTCGCGGCGCTCCTCGGGGAGGTAGCCGGAGCGGTAGGCGCTCACGCGCGGGGCGTGGCGGGGCGATCCCTGCAGGAGCCACGAATGCAGGAGCTCCGTGATCTTGCGCGCCTTGGTGAAGGCGATCGCGCGGTACCCCTCGTCGAGCGACCAGGCGAGCAGCTGCGTCGCGGCGGTGTACGGGCTGCCGCGCGGGTTCAGGAACAGGAGGTGCCGCTCGGCCCGGGGCGCGCCGCTCCGATCCACCACGGCGAACCGGCGACCCGTCAGCGCCTCGCCCAACCCTCCCGGGTTGGCGATGCTGGCGGAGGACGCGATGAAACGCGGCCGGCTTCCGTAGTGCTCCGCCACGCGCAGCAGGCGCTTCAGGATGTGATGCAGGTGCGATCCGAAGATCCCCCGGTAGACGTGCAGCTCGTCCAACACCACGTACGACAGGTTCTCGAACAGAAGACGCCAGTCGTGGTGGTGCGCCAGGATCCCGAGATGCAGCATGTCGGGATTGGTGATCAGGATGTCCGGAGGATCGGCCTTGATCTTCCGGCGTCGCGAGTCGGGGGTGTCCCCGTCGTAGATCGCGGCCACGACCGGCCGACCGGTGCCCGGCAGCCCGTTGGCGCCGGGAACGACGCCGCCGTGGCGCGCCACGGCATCCGCGAGCTCGGCGATCCCCTGCAGCTGGTCCTGCGCCAGGGCCTTGTAAGGGAAAAGGTAGAGCGCCCGGGCCCCCGGCGTCTTCAGGACGGTTTCGAGGGTCGGCAGGAGGTAGACCAGGCTCTTGCCGCTGGCCGTCGGAGTGACGGTGAGGACGTCCTCCCCCGACCGCACCCTGTCGATCGCGTCGGCCTGGTGGCTGTAGAGCCTGAGGATCCCCAGGTCGTGAAGGGCCAGGTCCAGCGCCGCGGGAAGGGGGGAGGACAGGAGGGCGTACGAGGGGTCCACGGCCGGGACAGAGGCGCCGAAGACGACGTCGTCGCCGAATTTTTCGGACCGCCTGATCCTCTCGATGAAGGAGGAGAGGGCCGGGGAGGGATCCTTCTCGCTCACGGACGTCGCGAGGCGCGCAGGCGCCCTCACCGCGGTGCCCCTTCCGGGCCGTATTCGTAGAAGCCGCGCCCCGACTTCCTGCCCAGGTGGCCCGCGTCCACCATCCGCCGCAGCAGCGGACAGGGTCGGTATTTTGGATCGCCGAATCCCTGCTGCAGGATCTCCAGGATCGCCAGGCAGGTGTCCAGTCCGATGAAATCCGCCAGGGCCAGCGGCCCCATCGGGTGGCGCATCCCGAGGCGCAGGACGGCGTCGATGTCGTCGCGGCCGCCGACACCCTCGTACAGGGCGTAGATGGCCTCGTTGATCATCGGCATCAGGACGCGGTTGCTGATGAAGCCGGGGTAGTCCTGCGCCGTGACCGGCGTCCTGCCGAGGGCCTTCGCGAGATCGCGCGTCGTCTCCAGCGTCCCCTCCGACGTCGCCTGGCCGGCGACGATCTCGACCAGCTCCATGACCGGAACGGGGTTCATGAAGTGCATGCCGATGACGCGTTCGGGGCGGCGCGTCGCCGAGGCGATCTTCGTGATCGAGAGAGAGGACGTGTTGCTCGCCAGGATGACGCCGGTCCGGCAGGCGGCGTCGAGCGCCGCGAACACCCTCGTCTTGACCTCCAGCCTCTCGCTGACCGCCTCGATCACGAAATCGACGGCCGAGAAGGCTCCCGGCTCGGCCACAGCGCGGATCCTGTCGAGCGTCTCGGCCCGGGCCCGTTCGGGAAGCTTTCCCTTCTCCACCAGACGCTTCAGGCTGGAATCGATGAACGTCCGGGCCGCGTCGAGGGCGGTCGTGTCCTGGTCGTGCAGCAGGACGTCGAATCCCGACTGGGCCGCGACCTGGGCGATCCCCCGCCCCATCTGGCCCGACCCGACGACACCAATCGTGCGCAGGGTCACGCGTTCCATCAGAGGAGGCGCACGGCCATGGCCACGGCGTTGCCGCCGCCCAGGCAGAGCGCCGCGACCCCGCGTCGTGCCTTCCTGTCCGCCAGGGCGTAGAGCAGAGTGGTCAGCACCCGGGCGCCGCTGCAGCCGATCGGGTGCCCCAGGGCGACGGCGCCCCCGTTGACGTTCACCCGTTCCGGCCGCAGTTTCAGCTCGCTCAGCAGGGCCACGGCCTGGACGGAGAAGGCCTCGTTCAGCTCGAAGAGATCCACGTCCTCCGTCTTCCAACCCGCCTTCTCGAGGGTCTTCCGGACCGCCTCGATCGGCGCCATCATGACCATCTTCGGAGCGATACCGCTCGAGGCGTAGGAGACGATTTCCGCCAGCGGCTTGCGCCCCGCCTTCGCCGCCCGCTCTTCCGACATCACCACGAGCGCCGCGGCCCCGTCGTTCACTCCCGGCGCATTTCCAGCCGTGACCGTCCCCCCCTCCTTGAAAGCGGGCTTGAGACGCGCCAGGGCCTCCACGGTGGTGTCCCGTCGCGGCCCCTCGTCCGTGTCGAAGACCACGGGCGGCCCCTTCTTCTGGGGGATCTGCACGGCCACGATTTCCGCCTTGAACTTTCCCGCCTCGATGGCGGCAATCGCCTTGCGGTGGCTTCCCAGGGCGTATTCGTCCTGCGCCTGCCGGGGAATGCCGTAGGTCTCCGCCACCGCCTCGCCGCAGCAGCCCATGTGAAAGTTCTCGTAGACGTCCCACAAGCCGTCGGAGATCATCGAGTCGATCAGCTCGCCATGGCCCAGCCTGAGCCCCTCGCGACCCCCCTTGAGAAGATACGGAGCGTTGCTCATCGACTCCATGCCGCCCGCGACCACTATGTGATGGTCCCCCGCCCGGATCGCCTGGGCGGCCAGGGAGACTGCCTTCAACCCGGAGCCGCACACCTTGTTCACCGTCAGGGCGGGGACCGTCACCGGCAATCCGGCCTTCATCGCCGCCTGGCGCGCCGGGTTCTGCCCCAGTCCCGCCGACAGGACGTTCCCCATGATGACCTCTTCGACGTCCTCCGGACGGATCCCCGCGCGCGTCACCGACTCCCTCACGACCAGGGCCCCGAGATCGGTCGCCTGGAGCCCCTTCAGGGAACCGAGGAATTTTCCGAGGGGCGTCCTGCAGGCGCTGGCGATGACCGCCTTGCTCACGGCGAACCTCCCGAGGATGGTTCGCGCAGTATATCAAATGCACCGCGGTGGAGAGGCGGCCGGGGACGACTTGACTTCATCGAAGCGACAGAACTGTAAGGATTTGTTTACGAATCCCGTGCTTGACTGGAAGGGGATGATCCAGTATATAAACAGTGCTTTCGCTTTCCTCGTCACGCACGGCGCGGCCGATGCCGCAGGGAGGAGACGTCGATGAAGTTGCATGGCTGGAACGTCAAGCCGCTGAAGCCCCGTGTTTCCCCCTCGGCGAAGGACGAGCCGCTCGCGGAAGACATCTTCGTCAACAGCATCGTGGCCGTGAAGGACAACAAGCGCGTCCTCCTGCACCGGGTGGTCAAGATCAATCCGGACGGCAGCGAAGAAGTCTTCATCATCAAGGCATCGCCGAAGATCATCGAAACCAACCACTGACGCGCCCGCTCCCCGCTCCGCCGCGGCGCCCAGTATGTTAACGTAGCGCCCCATGCGCCGCGTGCCCCCTGCCGTCCTCGCGCTGCTGGCTGTCGCCGCCGGCGTGTACGCCCTGGCGGCGCCGCGCGATACCGACTCCTACCGCGTGCTGGCCGGGGTCTACTCCAGAAAGGACGTCAAGGCCGGAGCCGGCAATCCCGTGGCCCGCGCGGCGCTCGGCGAGATGACGATCGCCGTGGAATATCTGGAGCCCGGCGCACGCGCCGCGTTCGTCCGAGCGATGGCCCCCGCGATGCCCGACCCGTTCGCGGTCCGTCCCGGCCGGCCCGAGATGTACAACGCCTTCCGGGTCTCCTTCAACAACCGGTCCGGCTCCGACGTCCAGTTTCAGCCCAAGAACGTCGTGCTCCTCACGGATCGGAAGACCCAGGACTTCCCGGTCGACCTGACCGATCTGTACCGCGGCGCCGAGATGGCCGGACTCTCCGACCCGGAGCGGGTCTTCGATCGCCTCGCGCCGATCGTCTTCGACAGCGGCACGACCATCGCGCGGGGCACGAGCCTGGAGCGTCTCCTGGTGTTCGGTCCGTTCCCCGCGAAGTGGAGGGATCTGCAGCTGCACTTTTCCTTCCTGCAGATCGGCACCGAGACGCGCACCGTGTCGTTCAACTTCCACAAGCAGCCTTCGAAGGAGTGACGCCAACGTGCCGGCGCAATGCCTCGATGGGGCGGCCGTGGCCCGGGCGATCCGGGCCGAGGTCGCCCGCGAGGTCGCCGATCTGAAGGCGACCACCGGCCGGGCCCCGCGCCTGGCCGCCGTCCTGGTCGGGGACGATCCCGCCTCGCAGGTCTACGTGCGCAACAAGGTCGCCGCCAGCGCCGAGGTGGGGATCCGATCGGACGCGGTGCGTCTCGAGGCCACGATCGGCCAGGACCGGCTCCTGGACCGCATCCGGCTGCTCAACGACGACCCCGACATCGACGCGATCCTGGTGCAGCTCCCGTTGCCGCGCGGGCTCGACCGGATGGCGGTCCTGCTCGGACTGGATCCCGGGAAGGACGTCGACGGCCTGCATCCGCTCAACGCCGGCCGGCTGCTCATGAAGCTGGACGCGCCCGTGCCCTGCACACCCGCGGGGATCATCGACCTGCTCGAACGCAGCCGCCTGCCCGTCGCCGGCCTGCACGCCGTCGTCGTCGGCCGCAGCGAGATCGTGGGGCGGCCGATCAGCATCCTGTTGACGCAGCGCGACGCCACCGTGACCGTGTGCCACTCGAAGACACCGGACCTGGCCTCGTTCACCGCGCGGGCCGATCTCCTGATCGCGGCCATCGGCCGCCCCGCCTTCCTCCGGGGGGAGCACATCAAGCCGGGGGCGACGGTGATCGACGTGGGCGTGAACCGGCTGGACGACGCCGGGGCCGCGGCCTCGATCTTCGGGGCCGACTCTCCGCGCGTTCGGCAGGTGCGCGAACGCGGGTACACCCTGGTCGGGGACGTGCATCCGGTCGAAGCCGCCGAGCGCGCGGCCTTCCTGACGCCGGTGCCGGGGGGGGTCGGCCCTCTCACGATCGCCTGCCTGCTGCGGAACACGCTGCGCGCGGCGCGCCTGCGCCGCCGGCCGGCCGGCCGATGACCCAGGGATCCGATCTGCCGCCGGGGGCCTCGCTGCCGTTCGGCCAGGGGCGCGACCCCGCCGTGGTGCG
Source organism: Candidatus Dormiibacterota bacterium (assembly GCA_035635555.1). Classification (NCBI taxonomy): domain Bacteria; kingdom Bacillati; phylum Candidatus Dormiibacterota; species Candidatus Dormiibacterota bacterium. Next base: position 46,229 of record DASQAT010000033.1, on the reverse strand, counting down.
ATCCAAGCCGTTCGTGCTGCGGGTCGGCCTCACGGGCGGCATCGCCACCGGGAAATCGACCGTGGCGCGCATCTTCGCCACCCTGGGGGCGACCATCCTGGACGCGGACGAGATCGCCCATCGCCTGGTCGAGACCGGCGGCCCCGCCTACGAGCCGGTGGCCCGGGTGTTCGGCGAGGCGATCCTGAATCCGGATCGCAGCATCAACCGCTCCCGGCTCGGCCGCATCATCTTTTCCGATCCCGAAAGGCGGGCAGAGCTCGAATCGATCCTGCACCCTCTGATCCGCAAGGAGGAGGCGAACCTGGTCGAGCTCCTCGCCGACACCGGACAGGGACGCATCGCGGTCAGTAACGCCGCGCTTCTCATCGAGACCGGCTTCTACCGCGATTACCACCGCGTCGTAGTGGTCCACTGCGGCGCCGAGGTCCAGCTCGATCGCATCATCAAGCGCGACGGTCTGGCCGAGGACGAGGCGCGCGCGCGCATCGCGGTCCAGATCGACACGAAGGAGAAGCTCAAGGTCGCCCACTACGCGATCGACACCACGCCCGGCCACGCCGCCACGGAAACGCGCGCCCGCGCCGTCTTCCGCCACCTGCAGCTGGACCTCCAGGCGCTCTCCGAGGCGATCTAGACATCCATCGAAAGCGTGACGTTGTCGATCAGGCGCGCGCGGCCGAACCAGGCGCCCGCGGCGATGAGGGTCCCGGCACGGGCGACCGTGAGCGGCTCGAGAGTCTCCCCGTCCACGGCCTCGACGTAGTCGAGACGCGCGAGCGGCTCGGCGGCGATCGCTCCGCGCGCCACGTCGACCAGGCGCCCGGCGCCGGACTCGCCGGCACAAAACGCCGCGGCCGCGGAGCGGAGGGACCGGTACAGCACCGGGGCGGCGCGTCTCTCCTCCGGGCCGAGGTAGGCGTTCCGCGACGACAGGGCGAGACCGTCCTCCTCGCGCACGGTGGGACAGGAGACGATCCGGGCTTCCAGGTGAAGGTCGAGCGCCATGCGCCGGACGATTCTCAGCTGCTGCGCGTCCTTCTCTCCGAAGAAGGCGACGTCGGGGCCGACGATCGCCAGCAGCTTCATGACCACGGTGGTCACGCCCCGGAAATGGCCCGGGCGGCTCCTGCCGCACAGGACGTCCTGCATCCTCTCCACCTCCACGCGGGTCCGGTGCCCCGGCCGATGGATCTCCTCGTCCCCGGGGACGAACAGGACGTCGGCCCGGGCCGCGCGCAGGAGCTCCTCGTCGCGCTTCCGATCGCGCGGGTAGGCGCGGTAATCCTCCTGAGGCCCGAATTGCAGGGGATTGACGTAGATCGACACCACGACCGCGTCGCACTCGGCGCGGGCCCGCTCGATCAGAGACAGGTGGCCTCGGTGCAACGCACCCATCGTGGGCACCAGCCCGATCCTTTTTCCCGCGGCGCGGGCGGCTTTCGTGAACCTGCGCAGGTCCGCGACCGTGGCGCTGATCACCATGGGGGGTGCGTGCCCTACGATCGTCCGGCCTGGCGCTGGTCCACCACCGCCGGAGCGGAGTAGATCTCGGCCTCGGAGGGGAACGATCCGTCCCGCACGTCGGCGATGAAGCGCCCGACCGCCGCGGCGATCTCGTCGCCGATCCTCGCGTAGCGCCTCGCGAACTTCGGCGGCGTGCCTTCACCCAGGCCCACGAGATCGTGGAACACCAGCACCTGGCCGTCGCAGAAGCGTCCGGCTCCGATGCCCAGGGTCGGGATGGAGACCGCTTCGGTGATCGCGCGCCCGGCGTTCTCGGGCATCCCCTCGAGGACGAGCGCGAAGACGCCGGCCTCCTCCAGGGCCACGGCATCGTCCACCAGGACGCGGGCCTCGTCCACCTTCTTCCCCTGGACGCGGTAGCCGCCCATCAGGTGCACCGACTGCGGTGTCAGACCGATGTGACCCATGACCGGGATCTCTGCGTCGAGGAGAGCCCTCACCAGGTCGGCCCTCTTGCGCCCTCCCTCGATCTTCACCGCCGCGGCGCCCCCCTCCTTGAGGAACCGGCCGGCGTTCCTGATCGCGTCGCGCCTGCCGGTCTGGAACGACAGGTACGGCATGTCGCCGACCACGAGGGCGCGCCGGGCCGCCCGCGCCACGGCGCGGGTGTGGTGGAGCATCTCCTCCATGGTGACCGGCAGCGTGCTCTCGTAGCCGAGGACGGTGTTCCCCAGGCTGTCGCCGACGAGGAGGATGTCGATACCGGCGGCGTCCAGGATGCGCGCGGTCGGGTAATCGTAGGCGGTCAGCATGACGATCCTGCGGCCGCCCGCACGGGCGGCGCGCACCTCAGGGACGGTGATGCGTGTGGGTGGAGTGACGGACGGACGGGTCATCGGACCTCCTTCTCCCCTCCGGCGCGGGTGCGGCCGGTCGAGGGAATCGAACGCTACGTTGCGCTGCCGATGCGAGGGGGGAGCCGGCCTACGCGCGCGCCAGTCCCGGTCCCTTCTGGGATCCGAGCGGGATGTAGTACTGCACCCCTCTCTGCATCGTCTCGATCTGCCGGAACAGCTCCTCCAGGTCGTCGCGGCTCTTCACGAAATCGATCTCCGACGTATCGATGACCAGGAGCGGCGTCCGGTTGTAGTGAAAGAAGAAATAATTGTACGCGCGGTTCAGCTCGCCGACATACGCCTCCGAGATCTCGCGCTCGTAATCCCTCCGCCGCGACCGGAGACGCTCCATCAGCACCGTGTCCCGGGCCTGCAGGTAGATGACCAAGTCGGGGTGCGGCACCTGCGGCTCCAGGACCCCGTACAGCTTCTCGTAGAGCATGAGCTCGGAGTCATCCAGATTCAAGTACGCGAAGATCTTGTCCTTGGCGAAGATGTAATCGCAGACGAGGGTCTTCTGGAACAGACGCCCCTGCGCGAGCTCCTGCTGCTGGCGGAAGCGGTTCAGGAGGAAGAACAGCTGGCACTGGAAGGCGGCACCGGGGCGGTCCTGATAGAAATCGTGCAGGAACGGGTTCTCGACCTTCTCGAGGACCCTGGCGGCATCGAAACGCTCGGCCAGGAGATCGACGAGACTCGTCTTGCCGACTCCGATGGGCCCTTCGACAGCGATGAACTTGAAATTCATCCGTCCACGACCCTTTGAGAGCCGCGCATTATAACAGGAAGTCCGGCCCCTCCTCGGACTCCCGGGCGGGCGCGTCGAGACGCTCCACGCGCGACCGATCGGGGCAGATGCGGAGCAGCTCCGCGGCGGTCGTCCTGAGCACCGGGTGCCAGGCGGCGGGGGCGATCTCCACCAGGGGGACGAGAACGAAGCGTCTGAGATGCATCCTCGGATGCGGCACCTTCAATGCGGCCTCCTCCCGGACATCCTCCCCCGCGAGAAGGAGGTCGAGATCGATGCGTCTCGGACCCTTGTCGCGCGTTCGCTGCCGCCCCATCGACTGTTCGGCGAGAAGGCAGACTTCCAGGATTTGCTCCGGGGAGAGGGCCGTCTCGCAACCCACCACCTGATTGAGAAACTCTTCCTGGTCAATGACTTCCACTGGATCCGTCCGGTAGAGCGAGGAAACCAGGAGGGTACCCAGACCCCGCCCGTGGAGGGCCTCGATAGCCCTCCCCAGGTGACCTGAACGGTCTCCCTGGTTCGAGCCGAGACCGATGAAGATCAATCTCGTCGGCATCCCGGCGCTCCGAACACGCGTTGACAGTTAAAGATAGCATTTGCTAGCATCGACAGTTTGCAAATCATTTTTCTCTTCCGATGACTCCCAACTTGACGCGCCGCGGTGTTGGCGGCCAATCCACCCGGGACGTTCCCGGCAGGACGGGCTAACGAAATGAAGAAGGCACCAGCAAAGAAGATCACCAAGACGCCGGCGAGGACTGCTCCCACGAACACGTGGATGATCCACGAGAAGGCGCTGAAGGAGTTCGAGCGCGGCGTGACCCTTCTCCAGAAGCAGAGCTACTCCGAGGCCCTGGAGCGCTTCCAGGCGATCGTCGGCTCCTTCCCCCAGGAGAAGGAGCTCACCGATCGCGCCAACGTCTATCTGAGGATCTGCCGCAATCTGCTCGACAGCAAGGACCCTCAGCCGCGGAAGCCGGAGGACTTCTTCTACCACGGGGTCATCCGGGCGAACGAGGCCGACTACGAAGAGGCGGTCCGCCTCCTCGAGAAGGCTCTCCAGGCGGCTCCCAAGGACGAGAAGGTGCACTACGTCCTGGCCTCGACGCTGGCTCTGAAAGGAGAGCGCCGGGAGGCGCTCGAGCACCTGCGCGAGGCGATCGAGCTGAACACCACCAACCGGATCTACGCGCGCAACGATCCCGATTTCGAGCCCCTGCGCGACGACGAAAATTTTCAGAACCTGATCCACCCGGAGGAGCTCTAGGACGCGGCATCGGGTGATGAGCACGAAGCGCAAGGGCGGTCCACGCGAGCGCCGGCATCGGCCGGCGAACAGACGGAGAAGGGCCCGCCCCGCCCGCCCCACGCGGGCGATCCGGGCCAGGCGTCGCCGTGCTGCCCGCTCGTCCGCCTCCCGCCGGAAGCCGGCGCGCGCGGTCGCGTCAGCGGGCCCCGGGCGTCCGCAGCCGCCCGCGACAGCGGCGACCCGGATTCTGCCGCGCGGCGGCACGCCGATCATCGTGACGACGCCCGCGACGTTCCAGCGGCCGGGCGCTCCGCCGGGCCGTCCAGGCGTCGCCGAGAATCGTCCGACCGGGCCGGCCACACCGGGCAACGGTCCCGGCGCCGCCCTCGCGCGCGCGACACCAGCGCCCGGCCGCCCGCAACCCGCGTCCGCCGCCAACGCACCGCCGAGACCCTCAGCCGGGCTGCAGACTTTCCGGCCGGTCGCCTCCTCCGCGGCCCCCGCGTCCTCGATCGACCGCCGTCCGCCGCGGCGGACCGCGACGGCACCGCGCAAGCGCCAGGTGTGCGCCATGATCCTCGCCGCGGGGATGGGGAAAAGGATGCAGTCGCAGTCCACCAAGCTCGTCCACAACGTCGCCGGGCGGCCGATGGTGCGCCACGTGGTGGAGGCCGCGAGGGCGGCCGGCATGTCCAGAACCGTCGTCGTGGTGGGCAACCAGGCGGACGAGGTGCGCCGCGCCGTCGGTGAGACCGACAAGCGGATCGGATTCGCCTATCAGGACTCCCAGCGCGGCACCGGGCATGCGGTCCTCTCCGCCGAGGGGCACCTCCTCGGCTACGAGGGGGACGTGCTCATTCTCAACGGCGATCTGCCCGCGCTGCGGCCGGACACGCTGCACAGGTTCGTGGATTTCCATCGCGCCTCGGGGGCGCCCCTCAGCCTGATGACCGCGGTCGTCGATGTCCCGGGCGGCTACGGCCGGGTCATCCGCACCTACAACGGAGACGTGTCCCGCATCGTCGAGGAAGCGGACGCAACGGTGGAGGAGAAAGCGATCAAGGAGATCAACTGCGGCATCTACTGCGTCGACACCACCTGGCTGTGGGACCCTCTCAAGCGGGCGCGCGCCGACAACGCGCAGCGGGAGATCTACCTGACCGACCTGGTGGAGATCCTGCGGCGCGACGGTCACAAGGTGGCCGCCTTCCGGCACCCGGAGGCCGAGGAGGTGCTCGGCGTCAACGACCGGCGCGAGCTGTCCGCCGCCGCCCGCGCCCTGCACCGGCGCAAGGTGCTGGGCCTGATGGAAGCGGGGGTCACGGTGCTCGATCCGGAGACCACCTTCGTCGACGTGGACGTGAAGGTCGGGCAGGACACGGTCCTCGAGCCGGGTGTCATGCTCCTCGGCGCGACCGAGATCGGCCGGGGGGTGACGATCGGGATGGGTTCGCGCGTCGACGATTCGGTCGTGGGGGACGGCACCATTCTCCTGCCGTATTGCGTCGTGTCGTCGTCCCGCATCGGACGCGCCTGTCGCATCGGCCCGTTCGCCCACCTGCGTCCCGACACCCACCTCGACGAGCAGGCCCGCATCGGGAACTTCGTCGAGACCAAGAAGATCCACATGGGCCAGGGGAGCAAGGCGAACCACCTCACCTATCTGGGAGACGCGGAGATCGGCAGGAGCGTCAACATCGGCGCCGGCACGATCACCTGCAACTACGACGGCGTCCAGAAGCTGCGAACGGTCATCGAGGACGAAGTCTTCATCGGCAGCGATACCCAGCTCGTGGCCCCCGTGCGCGTGCGGCGGGGGGCCTACGTCGGCGCGGGCTCGACCATCACCAAGGACGTCCCCTCCCACGCCCTGGCGATCTCGCGCTCCGAACAGGTCATCAAGGAGGACTGGGCGAAGCGTTTCAGTCCCGTGGCGCGCAGAAAAAGGGAGAAGGGCTAGGAGCCGGTCGAATCCCGATTTGCGGCGCGCGCGGCCCGGACTTATAGTGGAGTGCGTCATGTGCGGGATCGTCGGGTACATCGGCCACAAGCGGGTCAGCACCGTTCTGCTGGACGGGCTGCGCCGGCTGGAGTACCGCGGCTACGACTCGGCGGGCATCGCGGTCGTCAACGGCGGCTCCATCCAGGTCGTGCGCAGCGCCGGGAAGCTGCGCGACCTGGAAGAGAACCTCAGGCTCACCACGATCGAAGGGACGTTCGGGCTCGGCCACACGCGCTGGGCCACGCACGGCCGCCCGACCGAGGAGAACGCCCATCCGCACCGCGACTGCAGCGGCACTCTCGTCGTGGTCCACAACGGCATCATCGAGAACTACAAGGATCTGAAGCGGGACCTGGCCGCCCAGGGTCACGCGTTCAAGACCGAAACCGACACGGAGGTCATCGCCCACCTCATCGAAGAGGTCCGCAAGGGCTCCGGCATGTCGTTCGAGGACGCCGTCCGGCGCGCGGTTCCGCGCCTCTCGGGCAGTTATGCCTTTTGCGCCGTGTCGGCGAACGACCCGATGAAGATCGTGGCGGCGCGCAACGGTCCGCCCCTCGTCGTGGGCCTGGGCAAGGACGAGTACTTCGTGGCCTCCGACATCCCGGCCATCCTGCACCACACGCGCGACGTCTTCTTCCTGGACGATCGGGAGATCTCGGTGATCACCGAGAGCGGCGTCGTGACCACGGATCAGCAGGGCCGGCCCGTCAGCAAGAAGACCCAGCGCATCACCTGGGATCCGATCATGGCGGAGAAGGCCGGCTTCAAGCATTTCATGCTGAAGGAGATCTACGAGCAGCCGCGCGCGATCCGCGACACCCTTCTGGGACGGGTCTCGCAGGAGAGCGGGCAGATCTTCCTCGACGAGATGGAGATCACCGACGAGGAGTTTCGCGCGTGCAGGAAGCTCCACCTGGTCGCGTGCGGGACCTCCTGGCACGCGGCGCTCGTGGGCAAGTTCCTGATCGAGCGCCTGGCGCGGCTGCCGGTCGAGGTCGATTTTGCCTCGGAGTTCCGCTACCGCAACCCGATCCTCGAGAAGGATCACCTGGTCGAGGTGATCAGCCAGTCCGGCGAGACGGCCGACACCCTGGCGGCGCAACGCGAGGCGCGCGCCCGCGGCCTCAAGACGATCGCCGTCTGCAACGTCGTCGGCTCCATGATCACGCGCGAAGCCCAGGGAGTGATCTACACGCACGCCGGACCGGAGATCGGCGTGGCCTCGACCAAGGCGTTCACGGCTCAGATCGCCGCCCTGTTCCTGCAGGCGCTGCACCTGGGCCTCCTGCGGGGGACGTTGACCCGCGACGAGTCGAAGGAGCACATCAAGGGACTGCTGCACCTTCCGACGCAGATCGAGCAGGTGCTCGCGAAGGACGCCGAGATCGAGGAGATCGCCAAGGATTACTTCCGGGCGCCCGACTTCCTGTACCTGGGACGGGGGCTCAACTACCCGATCGCGCTGGAAGGGGCGTTGAAGCTGAAGGAGATCTCCTACATCCACGCCGAGGGGTACCCGGCGGGCGAGATGAAGCACGGTCCGATAGCGCTCATCGACCGCAACCTGCCGGTCGTGGCGCTGGTGTTCGGCGACACGCTCTACGAGAAGATGATGGCCAACATCGAGGAGGCCCGGGCGCGCGACGGCGCCATCATCGCGGTGACCGACGAGGGGAACACCGAGGTGCCGCGCCGCGCCGACCGCACGATCACGGTGCCGCGCGCCTCCGACCTGCTGACCCCCATCCTGGCCGTCATCCCCCTGCAGCTCCTCGCCTATCACATCGCCCTGAGGCGCGGCTGCGACGTGGATCAGCCTCGCAACCTCGCCAAGTCGGTCACCGTTGAATAACGGCGCAGCCGCGCCGTCCCCCCGCCACCGACCTCTTTTCGTTGCGCTCTACGTCCTCCCGGTGCTCCTGGTCCTGGTGATCCGCGCGCTCCCCCTGGCGACCGGAGCGCGCACGCTCTACCTGCGAGACATCCTCGGCACGCACCTGGAGATGAAGGCCGCGCAGTCGGAGGGGATGCGCCGCGGCCTCCTGCCGCTGATCGATCCGTACCGTGCCGGCGGGCAGCCGGCGCTCGGAAACCCCGACTCGGTGCCGCTCTATCCGGACAACCTGCTCTACCTCGCGGCCCCGACTCTCTGGGCGCTGAACGCCCATTTCTGGATTCATCTCCTGCTCGCCCCGTTCTCCATGTTCTGGCTGGCGCGCGCCTGGGGCCTGCGGCGCGAGGCCGCGTGGGCCGCCGGGACTTTCTACGCCCTGAGCGGATACGTCCTGTCGCACCTGATGCTCTACAACCAGGTCGCCGGTGCAGCGCTCGCCCCCGCCCTGGCGGCCGGCTGCCTGCGCTTCGCGGAGGGAGACCGGCGGCGACTGACCGGACCGGCCGTGGCGATCCTCTGGGCCCTGCTCCTGCTCGGCGGCGAGCCGTTCATGGCCATCCTGGCGCTCCTCCTGGGGATCGGAGGCGTGACGATCCGCCACGGCTTCCGCGGAAAGACGCTGCCGCGGCTCGGGCTCTATCTCGCCTGCGGCACCCTGATGGCGGCGCCGCAAATCGTCGAGCTGCTGCGCATCCTCGGCTCGTCCTACCGGGGGCATCTCGGGTACTCGTCCGGCGCCCGCATGGCCGCGAGCTGGGATCCCCGCCAGATGGCCGAGTGGCTGCTGCCGTTCGCCTTCGGCCGCCCGGATCGGCTCGGCGCCGGAGGGTTCTGGGGGCACCACTTCTTCACCGGCCATCCTCCTTACTATTTTTCACTCTACCCCGGCCTGCTGGCGCTGGCACTCGGGACCGCGGCGCTCCGCGGCCGCTCGGCCCGCTGGCCGCTCGCGCTCGTCCTGGCCGGCCTCTTCCTGGCGCTGGGGAGATTCAACCCGGCGGTGGCCTGGATCTTCGAGTCCGCGGGCGGGCTGGTGCGCTATCCGGTCAGGATGTGGCTCCTGGTCGCGGTGGGCGGCGCACTGCTCGCCGGGATCGGCTTCGAGCGCTGTTTTTTCGAAGCCCTTCCCGGCGCGCGGCGGACCCTGCACGTGACGCTGGGCGTCCTGGCCGGCGCGTTCCTTGCCGGTCGCTTCGCGCTGGCGCGGCTGTCCGGACCGCTCGAGTCCTGGCTGGCCGGAGTCCTGCCGCCCCAGTCGCCCCCCGGGAGCGCGTCCCTGGCGGTCACGCGCTGGGCCGATCTCGCCACGGTCTCGATCGGCCTCCTGGCGCTTCTCGCGCTCGCTTCGGTCCTGGCGGCGCGGTTTCCGAAGGAGGGGGGAGCACTCCTCCTCACCCTCCACGCCGCCACGCAGATCGTCCTGCTCGCGCCGCTCATGGCGACGGACGCCACCGTGAACTACCGGACGCCGCCGGCGCTTCTGGGGGCCATCCCCGACGATGCGTCCGCGGCGCACGGCGGATCCGAGGGGCTGTTCGGGTCGGGGAGTCCGGCCCCGCGGATCTACCCCGGGGCGGAGGGATTCTGGTTCACGCGGCGCGCCTTCCAGGAGGCGTATCCGTTCGCCGGCGTTCTCCAGGGCCGCCGCTACGAGCTCAACGTCTCGTCGGAGGGGCTCGACTCGTTCCTGAGCACCGCCGCCCGCGATGCCGTCAGGCTGGCGGATGACGCGGCCCGCATCCGCCTCCTGGCCGCCTGGGGCGTCGGGTATCTCGTCCTCGATCGCCCGCTGGACCCGGCGGCCGCCGGCCAGGTCGAGCCGGTCCTGCGCCGTCCTTCCTTCGACGGGTCGATCGATCTCTACCGGATCCCCGCCACGGCACCTGCGCTCGTGGTCGCCGGGACAGTCCTGCGCGCCCCGAACCTCAACGCGGCGGTCAGGCAGATCGAGGATCCCTCGTTCGATCCCCGCACGATGGTCGTGCTTCCGTCCGATCCCCGGCGGGCCGCCCCGGAGGAAGGGGACGCGCGCGCGCCGGGCGTGGCGCGCGTGCTGATCAGCGGTCCGGAGATGCTGGCGGCCGAGATCGAGGCTCCCGCCCCGGGCGTGCTCGTGGTGCAGCGCGCCTTCCAGCCGATCTACCGCGCGACGGTCGACGGCACCCGGGCGGCCGTGCGTGTCGCCAATCTGCACCGCATCGGGATCGACGTCCCGGCAGGGCGGCACAGGGTCGATCTGTGGGTGGACCGGCGCCCACTGGCTGTGTCCTTCTTCCTGTCCGTCCTGGGTCTCTCTGGACTGGCCTGGCTCGCGCGGCGCCCGCGCGATGCGGCGTCCGGGCCGGTCACCGGCCGGGCGGGACCTGCGGCTTGTCGGTCGGCTTGATCTGCCGGCAGCTTTCGATCAGACGCAGAGCCTGGCGCAGCTCTCCGGAGTCGAGGCTGTTCGTGAGGATGGTGAACGACACCAGCAGATCGCCGACTCCCGCCGCTCCTTCCGTCAGATAGGTCCACTCGTCCTTCTTCGGCGCGCGGTCGGTGACCGTGAAGTAGTACCCGGCCGCCTCGGCCCCCTTGATCTTCTGAAGAGTGATCTCCTTCTCCACCGACGCCTCCAGCTGCTTGCGTCCGATTTCCTCCAGCAGCGGACGGATCTTCTTCATCTGGTTGTAATCCGGGTCGCCGGCCGGGCTGAACAGAGGCGTGATCTGGACCGAGAACTCGTTCCCCGCGGCGGGCGAGAACTCGATGGTCGGCGGCAGATCGCCCGGCGGCCGGTTGATCTCCTCCTTCCACGCCGCGGGGACGGAGAACTCGAGACGCCCGTGCCCCGGCAGATCGTAGGTGCGGACCGGGGCCGCGCCGTCGGCGGCCAGGGACAGCGCGGGCAAAAGCAGGCACAGGCACGATGTCGAGGCCTTCAGGTCCACGCGTTCTCCTTGCTGCTCGTACGGAGGAGGGAGAAGACTACCTCCCCGTCCGGCGGGCGTCAACCGCGCGCGCGGCGTGCGATAATCCGCGCCATGGACGCACTCCTGGAATCGCTCAACCCGCGGCAGCGGGAGGCCGTGGAGCACACCGAGGGACCCGTGCTGATCGTGGCCGGGGCCGGTTCGGGGAAGACGCGCGTGATCGTGCACCGCCTGGCCTTCATCGTGGCGCGCGGACTGGCGCGCGCGTCCGACGTGGTGGCCGTGACCTTCACGAACAAGGCGGCCGGGGAGATGAAGGAGCGGGTCGAGCGCCTGGTGGGGGCCGACCGGGGCGGGGCCCGTGTCTCCACCTTTCACTCCTGGTGCCTGCGGTACCTGCGGGGTCACGCCGAGGTGCTCGGCTACACGCGGGACTTCCTCGTGTACGACGAGGCCGACCGGTCGGCGCTCATCAAGGAGTGCCTCGGCGAGCTGGCCGTCGACGACAAGTCGTTCCCGCCGCGCCTGTTCCGGCATCGGATCAGCAGCGCCAAGAACCTCGGGCTCGATGCGCGAACCTTCGACGGCGGTGGCGAAGGCCTGATGGGCGAGCTGATCGCGAAGGTCTTCGCCCTCTACCAGAAACGACTGCGCGACTGCAACGCCATGGATTTCGACGACCTGATCGGCCAGGTGCTCGTCCTGTTCGCGGAGCGCGAGGATCTGGCGCGAGCCGCCGCGGAGCAGGTGCGCTATCTCATGGTCGACGAGTACCAGGACACCAACCGGCCGCAGTACCGGCTCATCCGCCACCTGGCCGCGGCGCACGGCAACGTGTGCGCCGTCGGCGATCCGGACCAGTCGATCTACCGCTTCCGCTTCGCCGACATCAGGAACATCCTGTCCTTCGAGGAGGACTTCCCCGGCACGCGCGTCATCAAGCTCGAGCAGAACTACCGCTCCACCGGCAACATCCTGGAGGCGGCGACCGCCGTGATCCGCCACAACCGGGACCGCATCGACAAGGCCCTGTGGAGCGAGGCGCCCAAGGGGCGGACGCTCGAGCTCCTGGTCGCCCTGGACGAGCGGCACGAGGCGGATCGCATCGTCGCCCGGATCGGCGGCCTGCGTCGCGACCACGGCCTGGAGGACATCGCCCTGCTGTACCGGACCAACGCCCAGTCCCGGGCGCTCGAAGAGGCCCTGGCGCGCCACCAGGTCCCCTACATCGTGATCGGCGGGCCGCGCTTCTACGATCGCAAGGAAGTGAAGGACATCCTGGCGTATCTTCGCGCCCTGCTCAACCCGCGCGACGACGTCAGCCTGAAACGCATCGTCAACACGCCGGCGCGCGACATCGGCAAGACCACCCTCGACTCGGTCCTCGACGTGGCCCGCAAGGACACGACCCCCGTCGAGGCGGCGATGCGCAAGACCATCGACCTGGGCCTCGTCGGCGGAAGGTCCGCACGCGCGCTCGAGACCTTCCTGAGCCTGATGTCCGACCTGCGCTCCGAGCTCGGCTCGCAGCCGCCCAGCCGACTCGTCGCGTCGATCATCGAGCGCACCGGATTCGAGACCTACCTCGAGCGGACATCGCCGGGGGACGCCGCCTCGCGCATCGAGAATCTCCAGGAGCTGGCCAGCGCCCTCGTCTCCTACGACGGCATGCCGGACGGCCTGCGCGCCTTTCTCGACCGCGCGGCCCTCCTGTCCGAGACCGAGAACGTGCAGGGGAGCTCGGGCGTCCGCCTGATGACCCTGCACTCGGCCAAGGGGCTGGAGTTCCCGGTCGTCTTCATCACCGGGATGGAGGAGAACCTCTTCCCGCACTCGCGCTCCTCCGAGGAGCACGAGGACGTCGAGGAGGAGCGCCGTCTGCTGTACGTGGGCATGACGCGCGCACGGGAGCGGCTGTTCCTGACGCGCGCTGGTCAGCGGCGTCTGTTCGGAGAGCCGATGTCGGCCGTCCCGTCCCGCTTCCTGCAGGAGATTCCGCCGCACCTCCTGCGGGAGAGCGAATGGGACGACGGTGCGATGGGAAACGACTACGCCTCGCGTCTCCACGGTGCCGCCGCGTCGATCGCCCGCCGCCGCTCCGGCCGGAGTGAAGAGCGCTTCGACGGGGAGATCGAAGCGCCCGTCGATCCATCCTCCCCCTTCACCCTCGGCTGCAAGGTACATCATCCGGAGTACGGCGTCGGAACGGTCATCGGCGTCGAGGGGAAGGGGGACGGCCTGAAACTCACGGTTTCGTTCTCGGTTTACGGCTCCAAGAAGTTCCTGCCGCGTTACGCCCCCCTCGAAAGAATCTGACGCACGTCCGCCCCCGGAACGCCGCGATCACAAATTCGTAAGCCGGTTGCCATCCCGGCCTCTCCCCACAAGATTTAAGCCGCGCGCGCCCCCCGGGCGCGCGGGATGTCGTGAGTTTCAACCGGAGGGAATCGGCATGCTGGCAGCGGTCCTGTTGCTCGTGGGCGCGGTGCTTCTCCTGATCGGCCTCGTGATGATCCTCGTGAGCGCCTTCAGAGTCAGCATCGCGCGGGGTCTGGGTGTGCTGATCCTGTGGCCCGTCGGCCTTGTGCTCCTCGGGAAGAGCTGGAAGGAGAGCAAGTTGTCGTTCCTCCTTCAATTGGTCGGCGCGATTCTGATCGTCGCCGGCATTCTCCTGGGGCCGCCCGTATCCATCCCTTACCCTTAACCCCGCCCCGGCCGGAGCGTCCCGGCGGTCCCATCGCCGATCGCCTGCCGGGCTGTGATCGGCTGCGCGCCGCAGCCATCCTCGGCGTCGTCGCGATCCATGCTACGTCCCCCTTCCTGTCGCAGCTCGCGGCGCGACCCGAGGGGCCGGCCTCCCGCTTCTTCTTCCTGGCGGCGCTCAACCAGGCGGGGCGGTTCAGCGTCCCGGCCTTCTTCCTCCTGTCCGGCTTTCTGACCGCATTCCATTCGGAGAACACTTCGCGCGTTGTCGGCCCGGACGGATACATGAAGCGCCGGCTCGGGCGGCTTCTCCTCCCCTATCTCACGTGGAGCGTCCTGCTCTGCGCCCTGCCGAGTCTTCTCCATGGCGAGGCGACGACGGCCGACCTCGGCACGAGATTCCTTCTGGGATGGACGTTCACGGGCGGCTACTTCCTCCTCGCTCTGGCGCAGCTCACGATCCTTGCCCCGCTGCTTCTGAGGGTCGTCCGTCGGAGCGGGCAAGCGGCCGTACTGCTCTTCTCGGCGTCGCTTTTCGCCACGGAGGCGATGTTCGCCGCGGCAGCGTACGGGGCCGGCCCCTGGTCGCGTTACGTGCGCGAGGGATTTTCCTCCTGTCTCACCCTGGGCCCCGCCTGGGCCCCCTTCTTCATCGCGGGCCTGTGGGCCGGCGGCGCGCGCGGGTGGCTCGTTCCCTGGATGGGGAGGCATCGAGTCGGTCTCGTGTCGGTTGCCGCGGCGCTCTACGGCGCCTCGCTCTGGGAGTTCCTCAGCGTCCAGGAACGGACCGCGTCGCTCGGACTTGCGGCCAGCTTCCTCAAGCCAACGTCCGTGCTGTTCGCGTTCGCGGCGTGCGCCGTCTGCCTCGGGACACGGGAAGCCCGTCCCGTCACGGGGCTTGTCCCGGTGGCCGAGCCGGCGCCGCTCGCGCCCGCGTTCCGCGCGCTCGCCGGCGGCTCCTACGCGATTTACCTGCTCCACGGATGCGTCGTCCTGGCCCTCTTTGGCATCGCCTCGCCGTGGTGGCAGGGGCTCCTCGGGACGCCTGCCGGCCCGCTGCTCCTGGGCGCCTGCGGCATCGTCCTTCCGCTGGCATTCTTCAGGATCGCCGACAGACGCGCGCCCGCCTGGGCACGCTTCGCGATGTTCGGGTGAGACGCGACGGTCAGTCGTGCGTCAGCTTGCGGTACTTGATCCGGTGCGGCTGGTCGGCCTCGGCCCCGATGCGACGGTGCCGGTCGGCCTCGTAGTCCTGATAGTTCCCCTCGAACCAGACGACACGGCTGTCCCCCTCGAAGGCCAGCATGTGCGTGGCGATCCGGTCGAGGAACCAGCGGTCGTGGCTGATCACCACGGCGCAGCCGGCGAATTCGAGGAGCGCCTCCTCGAGGGCCCGCAGGGTGTCGACGTCGAGATCGTTGGTCGGCTCGTCCAGAAGCAGCAGGTTGGCGCCGCTCTTCAGCATGCGGGCCAGGTGGACGCGGTTGCGCTCCCCGCCCGAGAGATCCTTCACGCGCTTCTGCTGATCGGGCCCCTTGAAGTTGAAGGAGGCGACGTAGGATCGCGAGTTGAGCGTGCGCCGGCCGAGCTGCAGGACCTCGTTCCCCTCGGCGATCGCTTCCCAGACGTTCTGGTCCCCCTTGAGGACGTCGCGACTCTGATCGACGTAGGCAAGCTTCACGGTCTCGCCGACGCGCAGGGTCCCAGCGTCGGGCTTCTCCTGCCCCGTGATCATCCGGAACAGCGTCGTCTTGCCCGCGCCGTTCGGCCCGATGACGCCGACGATCCCGCCGGGCGGCAGCTTGAACGACAGGTCGTCGAACAGGAGATTGTCGCCGTACGCCTTCCTCAATCGGTCGCACTCGACGACGACGCCCCCCAGGCGCGGGCCCGGCGGGATGTAGATCTCGACCGTCTCCGGCAGCTTCTCCATCTCCTCCGCCAGCAGCTGCTCGTAGGCGTTGACGCGCGCCTTGCTCTTGGCGTGACGCGCCCGCGGAGCCATGCGCACCCACTCCAGCTCGCGCGCGAGCGTGCGCTGGCGGGCGCTGGCGGCCTTCTCCTCCTGCACGAGGCGCCCCTGCTTCTGCTCCAGCCACGACGAATAGTTGCCCTGCCAGGGGATCCCCGCGCCCCGGTCCAGCTCGAGGATCCACCCGGCGACGTTGTCCAGGAAGTAGCGGTCGTGCGTGACCGCGACGACCGTGCCGGGATAGTCCTTGAGGAAGCGCTCCAGCCAGTCCACCGACTCGGCGTCGAGATGGTTCGTCGGCTCGTCGAGCAGGAGGAGGTCGGGCCGCTGCAGCAGCAGCCGGCAGAGCGCCACGCGCCTGCGCTCGCCGCCCGAGATGGAGCCCACGTCGGCATCGGGCGGCGGGCAGCGCAGCGCGTCCATGGCGATCTCCAGCGTCCGATCGAGCTCCCAGGCGTTCGCCGCGTCGATCTGGTCCTGCACCTTGGCCTGCTCCTCGAGCAGCCGCTCCATCTCGTCCGGCTCGAGCGGCTCCCCGAGCCGGTCGCTGATCGTGTTGAACCGATCGAGGAGGGCGCGCGTGGCGGCGACCCCCTCTTCGACGTTGCCGAGGACCGTCTTCTTCGGATCGAGACGCGGCTCCTGGGGGAGGAAACCGACCTTGATCCCCTTGGCGGGGAAGGCCTCCCCCATGAACTCACCGTCCTCCCCCGCCATGATGCGCAGGAGCGAGGACTTGCCCGCCCCGTTCGCGCCGAGGACGCCGATCTTCGCGCCGAAATAGAAGGAGAGCCAGATCCCCTTCAGGATCTCGCGCTTCGGCGGGACCGTCTTGCGCAGATCCTTCATGGTGTAGATGTACTCGGGCGACATCAGGTCTCCTTGCGGCCGTAGTGGCTGTCGAGATACTCGATGATGTCCTCGGACTCGATCACGACCTTGTTCCTGCCGGGATCGACGAGGACCGGAACCTGCGTCTGCCCCGAGACCGCCTTGACCCGCTCGCGCAGCGCGTGCGGCCGCGGCACGCTGCGGACGACGTAGTCGAGGCCGAGCCTGTCGAGCTCGTCGCGCACCCGGGCGCAGAACGGACAATCCTCGAACTGGTACAGCTCCAGCATGCGGTGTTCTAGGTCTCGGGGCCCCAACGCATCCCCTTGAGGGCTTCACCGGCGATTGCGATCGTCGTGTCGATCTGCTCGTCCGTGTGTGCGAGCGACACGAACAGCGCCTCGAACTGCGAAGGGGCCAGGTAGACCCCGCGCTCCAGCATGCGATGGAAGAAGGAGGCGTAGCCGCGGGTGTCGGCGCTCGAGGCGCTGTCCCAGTCGAAAGGATCGCGCGAGGCGAAGAACAGGGTCAGGAGCGACCCGGCACGCGTCACGCGCGCCCGGGTGCCGGACGCCTCGGCGGCCGCCATGAGCCCGCGGGCCAGCCGCGCGGACGACGCTTCGAGCCTCTCGTAGATTCCGGGCGAGCGCAGGTTCCCGAGCATCGCGATGCCTGCCCGCATCGCCAGCGGGTTGCCGGACAGCGTCCCGGCCTGGTAGACGTCCCCCTCCGGAGCGACGCGGTCCATGATCTCCTCGCGGCCGCCGTAGGCGCCGATCGGCAGGCCGCCGCCGAGAATCTTGCCGAGGGTCGTCAGGTCGGGAGTGATCCGGTAGAGCTCCTGCGCGCCGCCGAGCGCCAGGCGGAACCCCGTGATCACCTCGTCGAAGATCAGAAGGATGCCGTTCCTCGAGGTGATCTCCCGCAGCCCCTCGAGGTAGCCGGGGCGCGGCGGTACCACACCCATGTTGGCCGCCACCGGCTCGACGATGACGCAGGCGATCTCGCGGCCCCGCCGCTTGACGAGCGAGGCGAAGGCATCCAGATCGTTGTAGGGGACCACGAGCGTCTGCTCCGCCACGGCCGCCGGCACGCCGGGTGTGCCCGGAATGCCGAGGGTCGCGACCCCCGACCCCGCCTTCACCAGGAGCGCGTCGACGTGACCGTGGTAGCAGCCGTCCATTTTCACGATCAGGTCGCGCTTCGTGAACCCGCGCGCCAGGCGCAGCGCCGACAGGGTGGCCTCGGTCCCGGAGTTGACCATGCGGACCTTCTCGATGCCGGGGACCGACTCGACCACCCGCCGGGCCAGCTCCACCTCGTGTGGGTGCGGGGCACCGAACGACGTGCCGTGCTTCGCCGCCTCCTGCACCTCGCGCACGATGTCCGGGTGCGCGTGGCCCAGGATGAGCGGCCCCCACGAGCCGACGTAATCGATGTACCGGTTGCCGTCCACATCCGTCAGGAGGGCCCCCTCGCCGCGCGCGAAGAACAGGGGGTCGCCGCCGACGGCCTTGAAGGCGCGCACGGGAGAATTGACGCCGCCCGGAATGACCTGGCGGGCCTTGTCGAACAGGCTGCGTGAGAGGGTGCCCATGGGGCGCGCGCGGCCCGGTTAGCGCTGCAGCAGGCGGGCCGCCTCCTTCGCGAAATAGGTGACGATGAGATCGGCCCCCGCGCGACGGATCGAGACGAGCGACTCCATCATGACGCGATCGCGATCGATCCAGCCGTTGCGCGCCGCCGCCGCCAGCATGGCGTACTCGCCAGAGACGTGGAAGGCAGCGACCGGCACGTTCACAGCCTGCCGCACGCGATAGATGACGTCGAGGTAGGGCAGGGCCGGCTTCACCATGACCATGTCGGCCCCTTCCTCGATGTCGAGCAGCACCTCCCTGATCGCCTCGCGGGCGTTGGCCGGATCCATCTGGTGGGTGCGCCGATCGCCGAACTTCGGCGTCGACTGAGCGGCCTCCCGGAACGGCCCGTAGAACCCCGACGCGTACTTCGCGGCGTACGACAGGATCGGCACCTGTTCGAGAGCGGCGGCGTCGAGCGCCTTGCGGATCGCGGCCACGCGTCCGTCCATCATGTCCGACGGCGCCACGATGTCGGCCCCCGCCTTCGCCTGCGACACGGCCGTTCTGGCCAGGAGATCCAGCGTCTCATCGTTCTGAATCTCGTCACCCCGGACGACACCGCAGTGACCGTGATCGGTGTATTCGCACAGACACACGTCGGCCACGACCAGCATGTTCCCGACCTCCTTCTTGATCGACGAGGCCGCCTCCTGGACGATGCCGTGCGGGTCATACGCGCCGGACGCCTTGGCGTCCTTGACGGGCGGGATGCCGAACAGGATCACGGCCGGCACGTCGAGCGACTGCGCCTCCTGCGCCTCGGCCACCGCCTCGTCCACGGACAGGTTGAACTGCCCGGGCATGGACGGTATCTCGTGGCGGACGCGCCGGCCGGGGACGACGAACAGAGGAAGGATCAGGTCGCCGGCCGCCAGG
Source organism: Candidatus Dormiibacterota bacterium (assembly GCA_035635555.1). Taxonomy (NCBI): domain Bacteria; kingdom Bacillati; phylum Candidatus Dormiibacterota; species Candidatus Dormiibacterota bacterium. Next base: position 27,033 of record DASQAT010000033.1, on the reverse strand, counting down.
TCGGTCTCGCGCACGAGCGAGCGCAGGAGCTCCGAGCGCCGCAGCCGCCTGGGGCGCTCCACCGGGAAGCCCATCAGCCCCCCGCCCGGTCAGTCATCGTCGTCCCCTTCATGGAAGAAGAAGGCGGCGCAGAATTGCGAGCAGAAGACCCGCCCGCTGCGCACGAACTTGTGCTCCTCGCAGATGTACTTGTGACAGATGGGGCACTTGTGGAGGTAGACATCGTCCTCTCCGGCCGCGCACTCCTTGCATTGATGCACGCCCGCTCCCCCGCGAATCGTTCCGGATTATACGCGAATGATCCACGGGACCATCCAGGGGCACCGTCGGAGGTCGGGTGGCGTGGGAGTCAGGGGCGTGCCTCATCTCGCTCGCGCGGGATACCTGGCAGCCAATTCGCGCGCATGGCGCGGCTCAAAATCGGCGCGCCCCTGACTCCCACGCCACCTTCACCTCCGGGGCCCCCGGACCTGTCCCCGTATAGATCATCCGAGCAAGCTTGGACCGGCAGGACTCCCGGCACTTCGAGTCTTTGGGGTTTTCGGGGCCGCGGCGGGAGCGCGGAGAGCCGGGACAGGGGCGCGCCGATTTTGAGCCGCGCCATGTGTTTGAAGACTGGCGCCGGTTTCCCTGCGCGAGTGATATGAGGCGCACCCCTGTCCCGGCTCTCCGCGCCTTGACAGTGCCCGGAAGACCCCATAAGATCGGCATTCACGACGCAAGGCGGTGTAGCTCAGATGGTTAGAGCACGCGGCTCATATCCGCGGGGTCCGGGGTTCGAATCCCTGCACCGCTACCAGATGCCTCATCATTCCGGATGAAGAATCTCGCCTCGACCATCGAACGACAGGTGCGGCGGACGATCGAGCGCTACGACATGCTGCGCCCCGCCGAGCGTGTGCTCGTGGCCGTATCGGGCGGGCCCGACTCGGTCGCGCTCCTGACCGTCCTGCACCGGCTGACGCCGTCGATGAAGCTCGACCTGCACGTGGCGCACCTGGATCACGGCTGGCGCGGCCGGGCCTCGGCGCGGGACGCCGAGTTCGTGAGGCGGATGGCCGTGCGGCTGGGCCTTCCGGTGACCGTCGGACACCTGGGGCCGCGCGTGTGGCAGGTGCGCGAAGGACGGCAGTCGTCGCGCGAGGCGCGGGCGCGCGACCTGCGTCACCGCTTCCTGGTCGAGACGGCGCGCGAGATTGGCGCGCACAAGGTGGCGCTGGGACACACGCGCAACGACCAGGCGGAGAGCTTCCTGCTGCGGCTCCTGCGCGGCTCGGGCGCCCGCGGGCTGGCGGGCACGTACCCGGTGGTCGACGGCCTGATCATCCGGCCGCTCATCGACGTGGGGCGCACCGACCTCATCGCCTATCTCAAGGAGAAGCATCTGACCTACAGGGTCGACGCGACCAACCGCGACCTGGGGCTGACGCGCAACCGGGTCCGTCGCAGGCTCCTGCCGTTTCTGGAGCGGGAGTTCAATCCCAACATCGTGGAGACGCTGGCGCACGCCGCGGATCTCCTGCGGGACGAGGACAGCCTCCTCGGTGACATCGCGGAAGCGAAATACCGGCAGATCGTCTCGCGCCGGGGCGAGGGGGTGGTGCTGCAGGCGCGGTCCCTCCAGGAACTGCCCGTGCCGGTGCGGCGCCGGATCCTGAGGCTGGCCCTCTCGGAAGTGCGCGGCGACCTCCGGCGCATCGCCCTGCAGCACGTCGAGCAGTCCCTGAGCCTCCTGGATCACCCCCGCCGGCGGGGCCACGTGTCGCTCCCCAACGGGACGGCGGTGGACGTGCAGGGGGACCAGCTGCGCATCGCCCGCCTCGCGGAGCCGGGCGGGACGTCGGCCGGCACCGCGGGCGGGTTCCCGCGCGAGGCCCTCTGCCCGGTCCCGGGCGAGGTCGCCCTGCCGGCCTTCGGGCTCACGCTGCGCGCCACGGTCGTGCCGCGCGAGACGATCGTGGTCGATCTGAAGAGCGCCGGCAGGGAGCGTGCCTTTCTCGACGCCGACCTTCTGCCCGGGCCGCTCCTGATCCGCCCGCGGCGCCCCGGTGACCGCTTCGTCCCGCTCGGCGCGCCCGGGACGCGCAAGGTGAAGTCGTTCCTCATCGATCGCAAGGTCCCCGTCGACGAGCGCGGCCGCATCCCCCTCGTCCTGTCGGGCGACCGCATCGCCTGGGTCGTGGACCACGAGATCGACGACCGCTTCAAGGTCACCGACGCGACCAGGCGGATCCTGGTCCTGGAGAAGGCCCCACGATGAAGCTGTCGAGCGAGGTCCTGCGTTCCGAAACCGACATCGCCGAGCGCGTCAAATCACTCGGCAGGGAGATCACCCAGGACTACGCCGGCCAGGAGATCTCGGTCCTGGGAGTCCTCAAAGGGGCGTTCATCTTCCTGGCCGACCTGACCCGGCACATCCGCCTGCCGATGGAGATCGGCTTCGTCGAGAGCGTCGCGTCGCGTCGCTCGGACTCGCTGACCGAGATCGTGTTCTCCACGTCGCTGCGTTTCTCCTCATCGTTCCGGATCGAGGGGATGCATCTTCTGATCGTGGAGGACATCCTGGACACCGGCGTGACGCTCGCCTATCTATGCGAGCAGATTCAGCTGTACCAGCCTCGATCGCTCAAGGTCTGCACCCTCCTGGACAAGCCGCACCGCCGCAAGGTCGATTTCCGGCCCGACTATGTCGGTTTCCAGGTCCCCGACCGGTGGGTCGTCGGATACGGCCTGGACAGCCAGGGGAAGTACCGAAACCTGCCGTTCCTGACATACGTCGAATAACTGACGCTGTGAGGCGGCCGGAAGCCCGTCATTGAAAGGCCGACCGTTTCGGTCTATATTTAAGATTACGCAAAGGAGCCTGGGCCGTTGAATACCCTTCTGAAGAACATCGCCTTCTGGACACTCATCATCCTGGCGGTCCTCTTTTTCTATAAGTTCCTCAGCGCCAACCGGCCGGACCAGGTCGAGATCTCCTTCAGCCAGTTCATGTCGGAGGTCGAGCAGGCCCAGGTCGCCAAGGTCACCATCACGGGGAACGAGATCGCCGGCGAGTACAAGCAGATCGGCCCCGATGGCCAGCCGAAGCGTTTCACGACCTACTCTCCGGATTACCCCGACCTGGTCAAGGACCTGCGCAAGACCAACATCACCATCGAGGCGCACAAGCCCAAGGACTCGTCCTACCTGGTGACCATCCTCGGCTGGCTGCCGATCCTGCTCATGCTCGGGGTCTGGGTCTTCTTCATGCGCCAGATGCAGAGCGGCGGGAACAAGGCGCTGTCGTTCGGCAAGTCGAAGGCCCGTCTGTCGTCGAGCCAGGCCAAGAAGGTCACCTTCAAGGACGTGGCGGGCGTCGAGGAGGCCAAGGAGGAGCTCGAAGAGATCATCGAGTTCCTGAAGGAGCCGCAGAAGTTCCAGAAACTGGGCGGGAAGATCCCCAAGGGGGTCCTGCTGATGGGCCCGCCGGGCACCGGCAAGACGCTCCTGGCGCGGGCCATCTCGGGGGAGGCGAACGTCCCGTTCTTCTCCATCTCCGGCTCCGACTTCGTCGAGATGTTCGTCGGCGTCGGCGCCTCGCGCGTCCGCGACCTGTTCGAGCAGGGGAAGAAGAACGCCCCGTGCATCATCTTTATCGACGAAATCGATGCCGTCGGCCGGCACCGCGGCGCGGGGCTCGGCGGCGGCCACGACGAGCGCGAGCAGACCCTGAACCAGCTCCTGGTCGAGATGGACGGCTTCGAATCGAACGACGGCGTCATCCTGATCGCCGCGACGAACCGCCCGGACGTCCTCGACCCTGCGCTGCTGCGCCCCGGCCGCTTCGACCGGCGCGTCGTGGTGCCGAGGCCGGACGTGAAGGGGCGCGAGGAGATCTTCAAGGTCCACACGCGCAAGATTCCGCTCTCGGACGACGTGGACCTCGTCGTCCTGGCGCGCGGCACCCCCGGCTTCTCGGGCGCCGACCTGGCCAACCTCGTGAACGAGGCGGCCCTGAACGCGGCGCGCTACAACAAGAAGGTCGTCGCCATGGAGGACTTCGAGTCCTCCAAGGACAAGGTGCTGATGGGAAGCGAGCGCCGCTCGCTCATCATCTCCGAGAAGGAGAAGCGCCTGACGGCGTATCACGAGGCGGGGCACGCGCTGGTCGCCTCCTTCATGCCGCACGCCGATCCGATCCACAAGGTCACGATCATCCCGCGCGGCATGGCGCTCGGTGTCACGCAGCAGCTGCCGATCGACGACCGGCACAACTATACGCGCGACTACCTCGAGAGCACCCTGTCGGTCATGATGGGCGGGAGGGTGTCGGAGCAGGCGTTCATGAACGTCCTGACGACCGGGGCCGGCGACGACCTCGAGAAGGCCACCGAGATGGCCCGCAGGATGGTGTGCGAGTGGGGCATGACCGACGCGCTGGGACCGCTCACCTTCGGCAAGAAGGAGGAGCAGATCTTCCTGGGACGCGAGATCGCCCAGCACCAGGACTACAGCGAGGCGACCGCCGTCCTGATCGACCAGGAGGTCAAGAAGATCTGCCTGGAAGCCTACGATCGGGCGAAGCAGGTCGTGGAGAAGCACCGCGACGCCCTGGTGCGCGTGGCCGAGGCGCTTCTGGAGTACGAGGTCCTGGACGGCGAGGAGGTGGCCTCTCTGGTGAAGGGTGACGACGCGACCGTCCTCGCCACGCGCAAGCGCCGGCAGCCGCGCGCCGACACCGCCCCGCAGACGCCGCGCCCGGCCGCCGAGACCGCCGGCGAGCGCCGCGGCCCGGCTATCGCGCCCGATCCGATCAAACAGCCTTCGTGAGCGGGGGCCTCGCGAGGCTCCCGGCCGGGGCGCCCGCCCCGGTTCGTCCGAGACACACCCGGCAGGATGTCCGTCAACCGCGCGCGGCCATGCTCTACAACGCCTTGATCGTCGCCACCGACTCGTTTCCCGTCCGCGCCGACTCCAGGCGGCAGCTCGGGATCCCGGCGCGACGGACCGACGGCGCCGTGCGCGCCGTGCGCCTGGAGCGGGTTCCGGCGGGGCCGGCGCGGGCCCTCGTCGAGCTGATGAACGCCGCGGGCGGATGCGCCCAGGCCGCCGCCGACAGACAGAGCGGCGAGCGCATCGTCCTGCTGCAGGGGGACGGCGACCACTACCACCGGTTCCTGGAAAGCACCTCCAGACGGGCGGCGACGCGCGACGCGGCCGGCGAAGTGCGTGATGTCCTGATGCGCGCCACCACGAGGCCGCTCGCCCTGGCCCTGGCCCGCGGTCGGCTGACCTTCGGGCAGCGCACGCTCATCATGGGAGTCCTGAACGTCACTCCCGACTCCTTCTCCGACGGCGGCCTCTACGTAGAACCTGACCGCGCGGCCGAGCACGCGCTGGAGATGGCGCGCGCCGGGGCCGATCTGATCGACATCGGCGGCGAGTCGACGCGTCCGGGGGCTGTGCCCGTGCCTCTCAAGGAGGAGCTGCGGCGGGTGATCCCGGCGCTCGAGGCCGTCGTCTCCGCGATCGCCGCCCTCCCACTGCGACGCCCCCTCCTGTCGGTCGACACGCGCAAGGCCGAGGTCGCCCGGCGGGCCGCCGCCGCGGGGGCGGACCTGATCAACGACATCTCGGGGCTGACGCACGACCCCGCCATGGCGGCGGTCGTGGCCGAGAGCGGGCTGCCGGTGGTCATCCAGCACATCCGCGGCACGCCCAGGACGATGCAGGCGAACCCCCGCTATGCCCACCTCCTGCCGGAGATCGCCGCTTTTTTGCGCGCCCGGATCGAAACGATCGTCCGGGCCGGCGTGCGCGAGGATAAGATCATCGTCGATCCCGGTATCGGCTTCGGCAAGCGCCGCCGGGACAACCTGGCGATCCTCAGGCACTTGAGGACCCTGACGTCGCTGGGTCGGCCGATCCTGGTCGGCGCGTCGCGCAAGTCCTTCCTGAAGGGGGAGGGCGAGACCCCGCCGACCGATCGGCTGGAGGGCAGCCTCGCCGCGGAGGCGTTGGCCATCGCGGGGGGCGCTGATATCATTCGCGTGCACGACGTCCGGGAGTCGGCGCGGGTCGCCTCGCTGTGCGATGCCGTTCTGCGGGATCCCGTCGCCGGACGCTGACCGAGGGACGTTTCCCCATGGAATCGCTGCTCCCGCAGCTCGCGGCCTACACCCTCGACTGGCGCGATCTGCTCGACATCGTCCTGATGACTGTGCTGATCTACCAGCTCGGGCTGCTCCTGAAGGGGACGAGGGCCCAGCAGACGCTCCTCGGCGTCCTGCTCGTCGTCATCGCCTACGGGATCACCGCCCCGGAGCGTCCGCTGTACCTGCGCACCTTCCACCGCGTGCTGGGGCAGGTGCTGTTCTACGCCCCGTTCGCCATCATCATCCTGTTCCAGACCACGATCAGGCGCGCCCTGGCCCGGCTCGGCCGGACCTCCCTCCTACGCCTGGGCTACCACGAGATGACCGAGAAGATGCTGGACGACATCGTGCACGCCGCCACGTCGCTCGCCGTGCGGCCGACCGGCGCCCTGATCGTGATCGAGCGCGAGCAGGCGCTCCCGGACCAGATCGAGTCCGGAATCCAGATCGACGCCGCCATCTCCTACGATCTCCTGATGAACATCTTCACGCCGGGCTCGCCGATGCACGACGGGGCGGTCGTCATCGGGGAGGGGCGTGTCAAGGCCGCCTCGTGTTTCCTGCCGGTGACCACCGACCCGCGTCTGTCGCGCGAGTACGGCTCGCGGCACCGGGCCGCCATCGGTCTGACCGAGGAGTACGACAGCGTGGTGATCGTGATCTCGGAGGAGCGCGGCACGATCTCGGCCGCCGTGGAGGGGCGTCTGGCGGGCCCGCTCGACGCCGCCTCGCTCCTGCTGTTCCTGCGCACGCATCTCGGAGGGCGGGCGGCGCGGCGGGACGCCCGCGGGCCCGCGGAGAAGACGCACGCGGCTTAGACCGGAGATCGACAAGACGATGCGGCTCAACCTGCGACACAACCTCTCGCTCAAGGTCTTCTCCCTGATCCTGGCGGTCGTCTGCTGGTACGTGGTGCGCGGCGAGGAGGAGAGGGTGAAAGACTTCGCAGTGCCGCTCGAATACACCAACCTGCCGTCGTCCCTCGATCTGTCGGGACCGATCATCAGCAGCGTCGCGGTGCGTCTGCGCGCCCCGGAACCGGTCCTCCGGACGATCACGGAGGACCGGCTGTCGGCGCGCATCGATCTGTCGCGCGCCCCCCTGGGAGAGCAGTACATCCAGCTCACGCCCGCGATGATCGGCATCCCGGGCGGAGCCCGGGTGGACCAGGTCAACCCCGACCTCGTCAAGGTGCGGATCGACCGGAAGGTCAGGCGCGACGTGCCGGTGGTCGCCGAGTTTTCCGGCTCACCCCCCGCGGGGTACGAGAAGACCCGACACGTCATCGACCCGGCCGTGGTGACGATCGAGGGACCGGCGAACGAGGTGGCGAACGTTCCGCGCGCGCTCACCGGCACCATCCTCCTCGATGGCGAAACCGCCGACTACGAGGTCGACGCGACGCCGATCCCCGACGCTCCCTCCTGGAGCCGCGTGCGGGTCGTATCGCCCCAGGGACCGGTTCGCGTGCGCGTGACGATCGCCCGCGCCGGGGCGCCCGCCCGGCGCGGGGCTGCGGCGCCTGGGAAGCAGCCACGCCGGTTCGGCATCGGCCGGGGATGAGGTCCATCGCATGAAGCGGCTGTTCGGGACCGACGGCATACGCGGCGTCGCGGGGACGTTCCCCCTGGACGAGGCGACGGTCGTGCGAATCGGCAAGGCCCTCGTAAACTCGCTGCACGCCGCGGCCGGCGGCTCGCCGCGTGTCGTCATCGGCCGCGACACGCGCGAGTCGGGCCCGGTCCTCGAGGCGGCGCTGGCGCGCGGCATCGTGGCCGCGGGCGGCCGGGTGGATCTCGGCGGCGTTCTGACCACGCCGGCCGTCGCCTGCGTCACCCGTCTGGCCGGCTATGACGCCGGCCTCGTCGTCTCCGCCTCGCACAACCCGTACCGCGACAACGGCATCAAGGTCTTCTCGCGCGGGGGGGAGAAGCTCTCCGATGACCTGGAGGCGGCGATCGAGAGACTCGTTCTCGATGGACCGGAAGCGCCGGGCGGACTCCGTCCCGCATCCTCCGCCTTCTCGCTGGGCCCCTCCGAGATCGCCGAGCGCTATCTGGGATGGCTCTTGACGGCCGCCGGTCCCGGCGCTCCATTGCGCGGGTTCACGATCGTCCTCGACTGCGCCAACGGCGCCGCCACGGCACTCGCGCCCGAGCTGTACCGGCGCGCCGGCGCCGCGGTGGTGTCGATCCACGATCGGCCCGACGGTCGCAACATCAACGAGGGATGCGGAGCGCTGCACACCGAGGCTCTCGCGGCGGAGGTCCTCGCGCGCAAGGCGGACCTCGGCCTGGCGTTCGACGGCGACGCCGACCGTTGCCTCGTCGTGGACGCGACCGGACGTCTTTTGGACGGCGACTACGTCCTGTACCTGACGGCGCGCGATCGGAAGGCCGCCGGCCGGCTGCGCGGCGAGGCCGTTGTCGGCACGGTGATGAGCAACCTGTGGCTCGACCGTGCCCTGCAGTCGGAAGGGATCCGCCTGCTGCGCGCTCCCGTGGGAGACAAGTACGTCCTCGAGGAGATGCAGAAGGGGGGCTATGTGCTCGGGGGGGAGCCCTCCGGGCACATCATCTTCCTGGAGAACGCCACGACCGGCGACGGTCTCCTGACCGGCCTGCTCGTCCTCGACCTCGTGCGCCGGACCGGGCTCGATCTCGCCGCCTGGGCCGCGACCATCCGTCCTTGTCCTCAAGTGATCCTGAACGTGCCGGTGCGCGAGCGTCCCGCCCTCGACTCGCACCCGACCATCGGCCCGGCGATCAGGGACGAGGAACGGCGCCTCGGCCGTGACGGCCGTCTCCTGGTGCGCTACTCGGGGACCGAGCCGAAGGCGCGCATCATGGTCGAGGGGGAGCCGCGCCAGGCCGTCGAGCGTGCGGCGGCGCGGCTGAGGACGATCATCCAGAAGGAGATCGGACAGGAAACTTCGTGACCTCCAAGGAGACCCGATGGAACCGGTGAGACTCGGAATCAACGTCGATCACATCGCGACCCTCCGCGAGGCGCGCCGCGGGCGCGAGCCGGACCCCGTCGCGGCCGCCGTCCTGGCGGAAATGGCCGGGGCCGACGGCATCACGGTGCACCTGCGCGGCGACCGCCGCCACATCCAGGACCGGGACGTCGAGCTCCTGCGCAAGGTGATCGCGACCCGGCTGAACCTGGAGGCGGCCGCGACACCGCAGATGGTCACCGCCGCATCGACCTACAAGCCCGACACCGTGACCCTCGTGCCGGAGCGCCGGGAGGAGATCACGACGGAAGGGGGGCTCGACGTCCTCCTCAACCAGAACCTGGTGCGCAAGACGGCGCAGGACCTGCGCGCCGCCGGCATTCCGGTCTCGGTGTTCGTCGATCCCGACTACGACCAGATCAAGGCCATCTCCAAGCTCGAGATCGGGCTCATCGAGATCAATACGGCCAAGTACTCCGAGGCGACGAAGCCGGCGCAGGTGGCCGTGGAGGCGGACACGGTCGCGCAGTGCGCCCGCGCCGCCGCCAAGCTGGGGCTCAGGGTCCTCGCCGGTCACGGCCTGAACTACAGGAACGTCCGCCGCATCGTCGAGATCCCGGAGATCGAGGAGGTCAACATCGGCCACTCGATCGTCGCCCGCGCCGCCCTCGTCGGGATGGAGCGGGCCGTGCGCGAGATGCTGGAGCTGATGCGACGATGAAGCGCCATCCCGCCTACGACCCTCCCGAGTACGTCGGCTTCAAGCCGGACCGGGAGGTGATGGCGGAGTACCGCAAAACCCTGACGCGCGACCCGTGGCGCGCCCGGTTCGTCAAGAAGCTCGACGGCCAGGCGTTGCTGCGCCTGTACGAGGGGATGGTCCGCTTCCGGCTGCACGACATCGCCTTGAAGCGCTGGGTGCGTCAGGGGGTTCTCTCGAAGGCCTGGCTCGGGACCGGCGAGGAAGCGGTCACCGTCGGGGCCGCGCACGCCCTCGGGAAAGGGGACGTCGTCGGCCCGATGATCAGGAACGCCGGAGCCTGCTGCGCGATGGGGATGCCGGTCGCGCAGATGCTCAAGGCGTACCTGGGGACCGGCGATCAGATCACGCGGGGCCGCGACCTGCACACGGGCGACCCGGCCCTGGGCGTCCTGCCTCCGACCAGCCTGATGGGAAGCTTCGTGCCGGTCTTCACGGGGATCGGCCTCGCCTTCAAGCAGCGGGGCGAGAAACGTCTCGGCCTCACCTGGCTGGGGGACGGCGCCAGCCGGACCGGCGCGTTCCACGAGGGGCTCAACCTCGCCGCCGTGCTCCGGGTTCCGGTGATCTTCGTGGTGCAGAACAACCAGGTGGCGCTGGGAACGGCCGTCGACAAGCACAGCCGCGGCCCCCTGGAGGAGCTGGCGGGAGCCTATGGCATCGACGGGGTGACCTGCGAGGGGAACAACGTCCTGGACGTGTGCGCGGCCACGGACCTTCTGGCGCGTCGCTGCCGCAAGGGGGAGGGGCCGTTCCTCCTCATCGCCAGGACCTTCCGGATGGGGGGACACGCGACGCACGACGAGGCCGAGGCGCGCGCCCTGTTCACGAAGGAACAGTTTCGTTATTGGGGTCTTCGGGATCCCATCGGGACGTACGAGACCTATCTTCTGGAGGACGCCCCGGCTCTCGACGGCCGGGTCCGGAAGGGCGCATCGGCCCGGCGCGAGGCCAACGCGCGCATCCTGCAGGAGACCGAGGCCCGGGTGGTTTCGGAGGTCGAGGCGGCCGAGCAGGAGGCGCTCGAGAGCCGCAGGACCCGCATGCCGGAGCCGGAGGACGCGGTGCTGGGCGTCTACGCGCCGGCCGCCGACACCGGGGGGCCCCGGGCCGCGCGTCCGGCTCGCGCCGCGGGCGCCCGGCGCGTATCATAGGCGGGAGGTGAGCCTGATGCGGACGAAGACGGTCGAGCAGACCCAGGCCAGGCGCGACTCCGGCCTTCAGGAGCTCGGCGAGATCGGCCTCTCCCGGGACGATCTGATTGGCTTCTACCGCACCATGGTCCTGTCGCGGCGGATCGACGACAAGGAGATCCAGCTCAAACGCCAGAACCGGATCTTCTTCCAGATCAGCGGGGCGGGTCACGAGGCGGTCCTCACCGCCGCCGGGCGCCTCCTGAAGCCCGGGCACGACTGGTTCTACCCCTATTACCGCGACCGGGCCCTCTGCCTGCAGCTCGGCGTCACCCCCCGCGAGATGTTTCTCGAAGCCGTCGGATCGTCGGAGGACCCGGCGAGCGGCGGGCGGCAGATGCCGAGCCACTGGGGAAGCGCCCGCCTGCGCATCGTCTCGCAATCGAGCCCGACCGGGACGCAATTCCTGCAGGCGGTCGGTTGCGCCGAGGCCGAGAGGCGGCTCGACCCGGCCGCCCGGGGCGTGGTGTATGTCTCCGGCGGAGACGGTGCCGTGAGCGAGGGGGAGTTCTGGGAATCGATCAACGCCGCCTGCCTGTCCAAGGCCCCCGTCCTGTACCTGATCACCGACAACGCCTACGCCATCTCCGTGCCTGTCGAAGTGCAGACGGCCGGCGGCAGCATCTCTCCGCTCGTGCGCTCCTTTCCGGGTCTTCTGGTCGAGGAGGTCGACGGCTGCGATCCGATCGCCTCGCACGTCGCTCTCAGGCGCGTCATCGACAGGCTGCGATCCCCCGACGGCGGCCCGGCGCTCGTCCACGCCCACACCATCCGGCCCTATTCCCACTCGCTGTCGGACGAGGAAAAACTGTACAAGACCGAGGCCGAGCGCGAGGAGGAGGCGCGTCGCGACCCGATCCCGGCCTTCGGACGCTTCCTGGTCAAGAACCGAGTGGCGGACGAAGCGTTCCTGCAGGCCGTGCGCGAGGAGATCGACCGGGAGGTGGACGAGGCGGCGCAATCGGCGCTCGCGGCGCCGAAGCCGGATCCCGCCACCGTCACGCTGCACGTCTACTCCGAGGAGGTCGACCCGACCTCCGAGCGCTTCGAGGGGAAGGCGGTCCTCACGGGCGAGCCGCGCACCATGGTCGACCTTCTCAACGATTGTCTGCGCGACGAGATGGAGCGGAACGACAAGGTCGTCGTGTTCGGCGAGGACGTGGCCGACTGCAGCCGCGCGGAGCATCTCTCGAAGGTGAAGGGGAAGGGGGGCGTGTTCAAGGTCACCCACAACCTGCAGCGCCGCTTCGGGGGGGACCGGGTCTTCAACACGCCGCTCGCCGAGGCGGCCATCGTCGGCCGCGCCATCGGCATGGCGACGCGCGGTCTGAAGCCGGTCGTCGAGATCCAGTTCTTCGACTACTTCTGGCCGGCCATGATGCAGGTGCGCAACGAGCTGGCGCTCCTGCGCTGGCGCTCGAACGGCGCCTTCTCCTGCCCGCTGGTGATCCGCGTGCCGGTCGGCGGCTATCTCCAGGGCGGCGCCATCTACCACAGCCAGTCGGGGGCGTCCCTGCTCACGGCGATCCCCGGCCTGCGCGTGGTCCTGCCGTCGAACGCCCTCGACGCCAACGGCCTGCTGCGCACCGCCATCCGCTGCGACGACCCGGTGCTGTTCCTCGAGCACAAGCACCTGTACCGCCAGGTCTACAACAAGAGCCCGTACCCCGGTCCGGATCACTCGATTCCGTTCGGCCGGGCCCGGATCGCGCGCGACGGGACCGACCTGACGGTCGTGACCTACGGCGCCCTGGTCGAGCGGTCGCTGCGGGCCGCGAAGGCCGTGGCGGCGCTCGGCATCGAGGCGGAGATCCTCGATCTGCGTTCGCTCAACCCGTTCGACTGGGAGACGGTGGCGGCCTCCGTCGGGAAGACCGGGAAGGTCGTGGTCGCCTACGAGGACCCGGTCTCGTTCGGCTACGGGGCGGAAATCGCGGCCCTCATCGCGGACCGCCTCTTTGAGTTCCTCGACGCCCCGGTGCGCCGCGTCGCCGCGCTCGATACCTTCGTCGCCTACGAGCCGGGGCTGGAGGACCGGACCCTGCCCCAGGTCGACGATCTCGTCCGCGCCATGAAAGAGGTGAGCGCGTACTGATGCGTTTCCCGCGACACGGCACGACCCGCACGGTCGGCGCCGTTCTCCTCCCGGCGTGTCTCTTCGGAGCCCTCCTCCTTCCCGGGCGCGTCTACGCGATCTCCGCGGCGGACGCCCGCACGACTTCGTTCAAGCTGCAGAGCGACGGGATGCGGCTCTACAAGGAGGGAAAGATCAAGGACGCGATCGAGGCGTTCCAGCAGGTCGTCAGCATCAACCTCAACTCGTTCATGGCCTACTACTATCTCGGGCTGTCCCTCTCGGCGGACCGGCGCTACGGCGAGGCGATCGAGCCGCTCAAGATCGCCCTCGACCTGCAGCCGGACTACGTGCAGGCGCACCTGGCGCTCGGCGACGCCTGTCTGAAGCAGGGGGACACGTCCGAGGCCCGCGCCGAGTACCTGCGCGCTCTCGAGCTGCAGCCGGGCTATGCCCCCGCGTTCGACGGCCTGGGCCGTCTGTTCGAGGTGATCGGCCAGGACGACCAGGCCGAGCAGCAGTACCGGAAGTCCCTCGAGATCAACGTGGCCTTCGCCGACGCCTACACCCACCTCGGCGACCTGTACCTGCGCAGGAATCGTCCCGAAGACGCCATCGAGCTGTTTCTCAAGGCGATCTCGGTCAAGCCGGACTTCTCGAGCGCCTATACGCGCCTCGGCATCGCCTACGCGAAGGAGCAGACGTACAACGACGCGATCGCCGCCATCCGCAAGGCCCAGACGCTGTCGCCGCAGGACCCCGAGCCCTACGTCTCCCTGGCGCGCATCTACCTAGACCTGCAATCGTTCCAGCGCGCCGAAGCGGAGATCCAGGCGGCCCTGGCGCAGGACAACAACAGCCCCGGCGCGCACATCATGCTGTCGGACCTGAAGCGCGCGCAGCAGGACTTCGGCGCGGGCATCGAGGTGCTGCAGGGTCTCTACGAGCGCGGCATCGAGGACATCCTGATGCGCCGCGCCGTGTCCGAAGCCCTGAAGCGCGCCCGAAGCGATGCCGCCCGCTACGCCGAGCTGAAGGCGGCCACCGACCGGCCGCAGCCCGGCGCGCAGGCCGCCGTCGATCTGGCCCGGTTCATCTCGAGCCGGGGGGCGCACAAGGCCGCGGCCGACCTCCTGCTCGGGGCCGCGGCCGCCCTGGACGTGGCACCGGCGAGGACGCCGGCGGCGCCCCCCGCGGCCGGACCGGCGCAGGCCCTCCCCGCCTCGGACCCGGCGCGGATCCGCTTCGAGGCCGGCCTGGAATTCATGGCGGCGCGCCTGTTCGGGCAGGCGGCCGATCTGTTCGAGGTCCTGGCCGGAGGACGTTCGTCCCCCGACGCGGCCCCCCCGGGCGAGACACCGGCAGCCGCGCCAGAGCCCGGGCTGCGCTCCGCCGCCCTGTTCAATCTCGGCGTGGCGCGCGGCGCGCTTCGCCTGGATGATCAGGCGGCCCAGGCCTTCACGTCGTATCTCGCGGATTCGCCGAACGAGGCGCGCGCCTACCTGTACCTCGGCAACGCCTGCCTGCGTCTCGGAAAGAAGGCGGAGGCACGCGCCGCCTACGGCTCGTTCGTCGACCGCGCCGCTCCCGGTCCGGACGTCGTAAGGGTGCAGGCGATCCTGAAGGATCTCGACCGGGCGCCCGCGGGGCCGGCCGCGGGGGGCACGCCATGACGCGCACCCAAAACGGCGGCCCGCGCCCGTCGCACGCGCGCGCCCTGGTCCTCGCCCTGCTCCTGGCGGGAGGGATCGGCGGTGCCGGAGGCCAGGAGCCCGCTCCTTCCCCCGCCCCCCCGCCCCAGGCGCCGGAGCCGGAAGTCGCCGTCCCGGGCGGCGACGCGAGCGCCATCCCGAAGCCGCCGCAGGTCAGGACACGCAAGGGGTTCGCCATCCGGATCACGAACCCGGCGCACAACGATTTCCGCTTCGGCCGCTCGGAGATCAACGCCGAGGTGAGCGCCGCCGACCCCGCGCTCGTGGACAAGGTGGAGTTCTACGTCGACGACCGCCTCGTGTTCATCGACACCGAGGCCCCCTACCAGTGCTTCTTCGACTTCGGCACCGAGCCGCGCTCGTGGGTCATCCGCGCCACCGCGTGGCACAAGGAGGGCGTGACCGTGTCGGACACGGTCATCCTGAAGCGGGTCGTCCTCAACTACGCCGTGCAGGTCAACCGGGTCGTCATGTACGCCACCGCCTACAGCAACAAGGGGGAGCGGCACTACGCGCTCGATCTCCAGAAGGAGGACCTCGTTCTCGAAGAGGACGGCGTGAAGCAGAAGATCGTCGACTTCTACGTCGAGAACCGGCCCGTCACGCTGGCGGTCATCCTCGACAGCAGCGGCAGCATGCAGCCGGCGATGGACAAGGTGCACAACGCCGCCAGCCGGTTCGTGGACTCGCTGGCGCTCGAGGACAAGGCGCTGGTGATCGATTTCGACGAGAAGGTCTATCTTCTGCAGGACCTGACGAACGACAAGGATCAGCTGCGCCGCGCGATCACCAGCACCAACGCCCTCGGCGGCACCGCCCTGTACGACGCGCTGTACGCCTCGTTCCGCAGGCTGCGGGGGATCGAAGGGCGCAAGGCGATCATCCTTTTGACCGACGGCGACGACACGTCGAGCAAGTTCTCCTTCAAGCGGGTCCTCGACGAGGCGAAGATCTCCGACATCATCATCTTCCCCATCGGCCTGGGAACGACCGTCCTCGACATAGATTTGAGGAGGATCCTCAAGACGCTGGCCGAGGAGACCGGCGGCCGGGCCTCGTTCCCGTCGAAGGTCGAGGACCTGGAAGCGGTCTACAAGGACATTTCAGAGGAGCTGAAGAGCCAGTACTACATCACCTACGAGCCCAGCAACACGGTGTGGGACGGCCGCTGGCGCAAGATCAAGATGTACGGCGCCCCGGGGAAGGACCTCGACGTCCGCACGCGGAGCGGCTACTACGCCGTCAGGAAGGCTGCGAAGTAGGTGCGGGGGAAGGAGCGGGCAGCGGCTCTTCGCGCGGCAGCCTCTCCTGAGGCCGCTCCTTCGTGTTCAACGGGTAATCGACGAGAGACAGGACCAGGCTCAGCCCGGTCGCAGGGGACACTTCGATCGACTTGAGATCGATCGGCACGTAACCGGGCGAGAACACCAGCACGCGATAGCGACCCGGCGGGACGGCGGGGATCGCGAACGACCCGTTGACTCCGGAAAAAGTCTGATAGGTCCCCTTCCCCTCCAGCGGCACGAGGGTCACCGAGACCTCGGGCACCGGGCGCTTCTGCGCGTCCAGGAATGTTCCGCGCACCGGGACCTGCTTCGCGGCGCCGTCCGTGGCCAGGGCACCGTCCGGCGCGGTCGCCCCGGCCCCTTCGGCCCTCTTCCGGACGTCCGCCGCGAGACCGGCCAGGGGATTCGGCTTCTCCTTCGACTGCGGGCCGACCTGGAAGTCGACGATGTTGCGGAAGGGCGGCTTGACCTCGATCTTCCCTTTCTTGCGGGCGTCCTCGTTTTCGACCTGGATCTCGATGTCGTAGGTGCCGGCGGGAAGATCCTTGAAGACGTACTGTCCTTTGTCGTCCGTCCCGGTGACGCGCAGCTGGCTGTCGTCGCCGCGCGACGACAGCTGGACCATCCACCCCGCCAGCGGCTGCTTCTTCGTGTCGAAGACCGTCCCCATGATGGTGCCGAAGACGCTCCTTATGGTCCTGCCTTCCGGCGCGGGGGTATCCTGGGGCGTGGGCGACGGGGATGGACGGGGATCGTCGGCGCACACTCCGACACCGGACGACAGAAGAACCGCCGCCAGGAACAGGGCGGGGGCCAGGCTCATACCTCTCCATCCGACTGTCATGGTGCAACGATTATAGGCGAAGATCTTCATCATGAAGTTCGCCGCCGACTGCATGCTCGGGACCCTAGCCAAGTGGCTCATCCTCCTCGGTCACGACGTCGCCTACAGCCCGCGGATCGAAGACCACGCGCTCGTGCGGCTGGCCCGGCGCGAGGGACGCACCATCCTGACACGCGACCGCCGTCTCGTGCTGCGCCGGGATGCCAGGGACCACATCCTGATCGAGAGCCAGGTGCTGCGCGAGCAGATCCGCCAAGTGCTGGTCGAGCGCCGGCTCCGCATCAGAAAAGATACCCTTTTCCGGCGCTGTATCAAGTGCAACCGTCGCACCCGCGCCGTCGCGAAGTCGTCCGTCAGGGACGAAGTGCCGTCCTACGTCTACAGGACGCAGCGCCGCTTCACGCGCTGTCCCGGCTGCGGCCAGGTGTTCTGGAGGGCGACGCACGTGAGCCGGATGCTCCTCGACCTCAAGGAGCGGCTCGGCCGCCCGGTTTGACAACCCGTCGGCCCGCGGGCTAGCATGACCCGCTTCAACAAAGGCGCGCGGCGGCCTCGTTGGGCGGTTAGCTCAGCGGGAGAGCACCTGCCTTACAAGCAGGGGGTCACTGGTTCGAATCCAGTATCGCCCACCATCCTCTTCCCGCCCATTTTCCTGGATTTACAGCGGTTCGGAAGGACGTGAGGAGCCGCTCCCCTTCTCCGTTATGCACGTTGTGCGCGATACCGAGGGGCGCCGGGTACCTCCGAAGGAGCCGCCGCATCCCTACTTCAGGAAGACCCGGAACTCTCGCTGAGAGCTCTTGAATCGAACTTCGAAATGCTCCAGGAAGCCGGCGTGACCAAGCAACGGAAGAGGGAGCGCGTTCATACTCGGTGAGAAGACAACCTTGGTGGGCCACGTGTATCTTGCGGCGATCAGATTGAGGCTGACCTCCAGAACGTATCCTGTGAACTGCGTGCCTCCAACGCCGACGTACGGGACCTGCGGCGCGGTTTTCCAATCCAAGCCAAGGACCTCGGCGAGCTGCGTCGGGAAAAAACAATAAGCGGCTCCTGTGTCTACGAGGGCCTTCACGCGTACTCCCCGGCCAGAGCGACTGAGGACCACCTCAATCAGAGGCCACCACAACTCCGTCATTTCTGGGAAGCCTGGAGATGGTTTATGCGGGAGACGGCTGTAGCGGAACTGCTGATCTATGAGAGGCACGTGACGTAGTCGCCGTAATTGTCAACCACGTGCGTGATGAACGGCTCCTCAACGCCGGCCTGCGTGGCCTTCGCATACACTTCAATGGCCGAGGCCCCGGATGCGAGGACTTCGCCGGTTGCCGGATCAATAGCCACCCAGCGGCCGGAGTACTCCCGCGACAGTTGTACGAAATCGACCGGGGTCTCAACCGCTGTGGGCATGGGCGTCTAGGCTCCGCTTCCGGGAAGATACACCCAGGTGGCCTTCCAGACAACTCAGAACATGGGCTCCAGCCTCAGGAAAGTTCTCGCTTGTCGGAGCTCGCCGCTCAGTGGTAGCCGGCTCTCGGGCCAAGTTGCTCAACGCGCCGATCCTTCAGGCTGGCCGCTCGGGCCCTCGAGGCCGTACTGGGCCTGGGGTCGACAATGCCGTCCTCGCGGGGGCGGAAGAAGGCCCTTGTTCCTGAACACCGGCCCCAGTCACGGAGTCTGCTTCACTCTTCTCCTTCCGCAGCGATCTGCCGGCCGCCTTCTTTACGCGCTGTGCAGCTTCCTGCGCCTTCGCTCCCTCGATGACCTCACGCTTGAGAACTTCATTCTGGAGGATGGAGAGCACCTCGTCTTCTTCAACTCGCAAGTCTGGGGAAAGCCGCGACGGCCAGATCGCAGTAGGTGCCGCGGATAGCCATCTCGCTGGTTACCTCGGAGTACTTGTCGAAACCGAACACGCTGGAGAGCATGTCGGCGACAATCAGCGCAGTGTCGGACTCGTTGACGTCGCGGTGTTTGGCCGACTCGAGCACACGCTGGATCTTCAACACTTCCCTGGACAGTCGCTCCTGTGTCTTTTTCGGGATTTGAGCCATCTTGGACTCCTCCGGAACCGAATCTCCTGCGCCCGTGGCGACAAGCCAGGTAATGCCGTAAGCCCAAAAGGAACGAATCGGTGCGCTATTGAGATGACTGTAACACCGGTGAGGCCAGACTGGATCGATGGTCGTTGATCCAATCGGTTCCCACCCGTAGCTGACCCGACACTGTCGTTCCTCGAAATGATGGCGGTTGCCTAAGTTCTTCGCATCTGGTAGATTTCACGCTTCGGCAACCCT
The DNA here is from genome assembly GCA_035635555.1 of Candidatus Dormiibacterota bacterium. Lineage (NCBI taxonomy): Bacteria > Bacillati > Candidatus Dormiibacterota > Candidatus Dormiibacterota bacterium. Next base: position 7,774 of record DASQAT010000033.1, on the reverse strand, counting down.
CGAGAAGCAAGGGGTCACTGGTTCAATCCAGTATCGCCCACCATTGGCCCCCGGCTCCATGCAAGGGCGCGCCGAGTGTCCCACCCGGGTGCGGGGTCGTAGTTCAGCTGGTTAGAACGCCGGCCTGTCAAGCCGGAGGTCGCGGGTTCGAGCCCCGTCGACCCCGCCAATTTTCTCCAGCGCCATGCAGGATCGAGTCGTCCTGGAACGGTCGCACGACGGAGCGGTCCTGCGCGTCATCCTCGACGCGCCGCCCGGGAACATCCTCGACATCGCGACCCTCTCCGATCTGAACCAGAAACTCGCGTCCGCGGGGAGCGCGCCCGCTCTCAAGGCGATCGTCTTCGAAGGGGCGGGCGCCCACTTCTCCTACGGTGTGAGCATCGAGGAGCACCGCCCCGAGACCGTCGAGGAGATGCTGCGGACCTTCCACGGTCTGTTCAGGACACTCCAGCGGCTCGACCGGGTCCTCATCGCTGTCGTTCGCGGGCGGTGCCTCGGCGGTGGTCTTGAGCTGGCCTCCTTCTGCCACCGCGTCTTCGCGCACCCCAGGGCGCGGCTGGGGCAGCCGGAGATCGACCTAGGAGTCTTCCCTCCCGCGGCGTCGGTCATCCTTCCCCTGCGCTGCGGCCAGGCGGCGGCCGACGAGATCTGCCTGACCGGCCGGACGTATTCCGCCCGGGAGGGGCTGAAGCTGGGGCTCGTCGACGAGGTCGCCGCGGATCCCGGCCGAGCGGCCGGCCGCTGGATCGTGAAGCACATCCTGCCGAAGAGCGCCGCCGCGCTCGCCCGGGCGGTCAAGGCTGTGCGTCTGCGCTACGGTGCGGCCATCGACAGCGACCTGGCGGTCACGGAGAGGATCTATCTCGAGGACCTGATGCGCACCCACGACGCGCGGGAGGGGATCGAGGCGTTCCTCGCGAAGCGGGCGCCGAAGTGGAAGGACCGCTGACCCGGAGCGGTTCCTAGATCACGACGCGCTTGGTGAACTGGAAAACGTCCGGGCGGTTGTAGTGCCCGGTGACGTCGAGGGCCATGCTCTCCCCGGGGATCGTTCCGAGGTCGAGGTCGGCGACGAGGATCTCTTCGCGGTCGAACACCGGTCCCGCCACAAGCGCGCCGTCCGGTCCGATGATGCACGACCCTCCGGCGCACACGAGAGTGTCGGGCTTCCCTTTCATCTCCGGCGGCAGCTCGAGGTCCGCGGGCAGGTCGCGGGCCTCCGTGATCAACCCCGCCGCCAGAACGAAGCAGCGCCCCTCGAAGGCGTAGTGACGGCTCGCGACCTGGTACATGTCGCGAACCGTCGGCCAGTTGGCGACGTGGATCTCCTCGGCCGACTCGTGCATCGCCTGCCGGGCGAGCGGCATCCAGTGCTCCCAGCAGATGAGCGTGCCGACGCGGCCCGCGGAGGTCGCTACCGCCTCGAGCCCGGAGCCGTCCCCCTGCCCCCACACCAGCCGCTCGGCGTGCGTCGGGACGAGCTTGCGATGGCGGCTCAGAAGGGTCCCGTCCGACCCGACGACGAGGTTGGTGTTGTAGAGGGTGCCGTGTCCGGGCCCGGAGACGACGCGCTCGTGCACGCCGATGACCACGACCACTCCCTGCTCGCGCGCCGCGGCCCCCAGCCGGTCCGTGACCGGACCGGGGATGACCGCGCTGTTCTCGACCAGCCGGGCGTACGCCCGCTTGGCCGGGGGGTGATCCCAGAAGGCCGCGCCGGGGCAGAGGTCGAGCCAGGCGGGGTAGCCGGGAAGCCAGGACTCTCCGAACGCAACGAGCCGGGCCCCCTTCCGGGCGGCCTCCTCGATCAGGCGGACCGCCTTCTCCACCGACCGGTCCAGATCAAGAAAGACAGGGGCCGCCTGGGCGATGGCCACCCTCACTTTTCGTTCCGCCATGTGAATCCCCCGCGAATGGACCGCATGATGATAAGCCAGCGACAACCGGGTCACCAAGCTGGTTTCGAGGGGACCGCAAATATCCGAGTCACAATATGAAATCCAGTTGATCCGGTGCACCTTTGGGCGTATATCACTAGGCGTCGAGGAGACACCGTGAGTCGATTGAACGCCGAATTGAAGAGACTCCGCAAGGGCGTTGCCGCCGCTTGCGCCATGGTGTCTTCCGCCGCCTGTTGCTGCTGTTGTTGTTGTCGGCCTACACGGCCGACCGGCGGCAGCGGGCATGGAGGGTCTTTAGAGTAATCGGGACGACGTAGAAGGCCCTCCAGGAAGTTGGAGGAAATCTCAACCCCACTGCCACCGGCAGCGGGGTTTTTTATTTTCCGGGCACTTTTTCCAGGCCGTGGATGCCGGCCGGGACCAGCGAGGAGGACAGGCGTGAACGTGATTCAGACGATGACCGAGATTGACCCGACAGAGATTCAGCGAGTCTCGAACGCGTTCGAGTCGAAGACCCCCCAGGACGTGCTGCGCTGGGGGATCGAGAAGTTCCGGGGCGGCCTCACGCTCGCCTGCTCCTTCGGCGCCGAGGACGTGGCGCTTCTGGACATGGTCGCCCGCATCGACTCGACCGTTCCGGTCTTCTTCCTCGACACGGACTACCTCTTCCCCGAGACCTTCGAGGTGCGCGACCGGATCATCGCGAAGTACGGGGTCCGGCCGGTCGCGGTGAAACCGCTCCTGACCATCGAGGAACAGTCGGCGCTGCACGGGCGGGACCTGTTCGGGCGGCAGCCGGACCTGTGCTGCAAGATCCGCAAGGTCGAGCCGTTGAAGCGGCATCTCGGCGCCTTCCAGGCCTGGATCACCGGCATCCGGCGCGACCAGGCACCGACGCGCGCCAACGCCGGCCTGGTCGAGTGGGACAAGCTGTTCAACCTGGTGAAGCTGAACCCGCTGGCGCGCTTCACGTCGGCCGACGTCTGGGCCTACATCCGCGCCAACGACGTTCCCTACAACGTACTGCACGATCGCAATTACCCGTCCATCGGCTGCTATCCCTGCACGCGTGAGGTCAAGCCGGGCGAAGACGCGCGCGCGGGCCGGTGGGCAAATTTCGCGAAGAAGGAGTGCGGGCTGCACACGGAGGCGGGACCCGGCTCGCCGGTTCCGCAGTCTCCGACGCCGGCGGAGTGATCCGTCGACGGTGCGACAGCGCTCCGGGAGGTCATGATGCCGATCGATGAGGCCGTCAAGACAGCGGCGCCGGCCCGCCGGTTCGCCTCGGCGAAGGACATCGAGGAGTTCGTCTCGGTCCTCGAGGCCTTCGAGCGGGGCGTGATCGGGCCGGACGAGTTCCGCACCTTCCGCCTGACGCGCGGCATCTACGGCCAGCGCCAGGACGACGTGCAGATGATCCGCGTCAAGATCCCGCAGGGGGTCCTGAACGGCGACCAGCTGCGCGCCCTCGCGTCCGTGGCGCGGGAGCACTCGCGCGGCTTCGGGCACGTCACGACGCGCCAGAACGTGCAGTTCCACTTCGTCAAGATGGCGGCCGTCCCGCAGGCGATGGACGCCATGGAGAAGGCCGGACTGACGACGCGCGAGGCGTGCGGCAACACGGTGCGCAACATCACCGCCTGCCCGATGGCGGGGGTGTGCACCGACGAGCCGTTCGACGTCACCCCGTACGGCGAGGCGCTGACCCGCTTCTTCCTGCGCAACCCGATCTGCCAGGCCCTGCCGCGCAAGTTCAAGATCGCTCTCTCCGGCTGCCCGACCGACTGCGCCATGGGCGCCATGCACGACATCGGCGTCATCGCGCGCACCCGCGAGGTGGAGGGACGACGCGAGATCGGATTCAAGGTCGTCATCGGCGGCGGGCTGTCGGTGTCGCCGCAGAACGCCTGGGTGCTGCACGAGTTCCTGCCGCCCGAGAGGCTCCTGCCGGTGTGCGAGGCGATCGTGCGCGTCTTCGACCGCACCGGCAACCGCAAGAACAAGGGGCAGGCGCGGATGAAGTACGCCATCCGCAAGCTCGGGTTCGAGACCTTCAAGGCGGAGATCGAAAAGGAGCTCCAGGCCCTGCCGGCGGCGCGCGACCCGGAGGCCGGCCGGTACGTGGAGGACGCCCGCCCGGCGCGCCCCGGCACCCCTCTGGACCTGCACGCCCGCATCGCCGGGTCGGGGGTCCCCGCCTTCCGCGCCTGGGCCGCGACCAACACGCGGCCGCAGCGGCAGCGCGGCTACTCGATGGCCTTCATCACCCTGCCGCGCGGCGACATCACGGCCGCGCAGTTCGAGGCGATCGCATCTATCGCCGAGACCCACGGGAACGGCAGCGTGCGCACGGCGCAGGACCAGAACATCCTTCTGCGCTGGGTGAAGAGCGAGGAGCTGGCGGCCGTGCACCGGGCGCTCGAGGCGATCGGGCTGGGTCGCGGCGAGGCAGGCCGCCTGCTCGACCCGACCTCCTGCCCGGGGGCCGAGTCGTGCAAGATCGCCGTGACCGGCTCGCGCGAGCTGGCGCTGGCCGTGCAGAGCACGCTGACCGCGGCGGCCGGCAACGGAGGGAAGGACCTGGTCGAGGCCGCCTCTGATCTGCGCGTCAAGATCAGCGGCTGCCCGAACTCCTGCGGACAGCACCACGTCGCCGGCATCGGCTTCCACGGCGCCGCCCGCAATGTGAACGGTCACGCCGTGCCGGCCTACCAGATGTTTCTGGGAGGCGGCGTGGACGGCGACGGGGCCCACTTCGGCCGGCGCTCCGCGAAGATCCCCGCCCGGCGCGTTCCCGAGGCGCTGACCCGTCTTCTCACGCTGTTCCGCGACGAGCGGCAGCCGGCCGAGACCGCGCTCTCCTTCTTCAAGCGCGTCGATCTCGATCGCGTCAACACTGTCCTCGCCGACCTCACGACGTACTCCGAGGCGGACCTCCAGGCCGACGACTTCAAGGACATCGGCTCGGACGCCCCCTTCGAGATGGAGGTCGGCGAAGGAGAGTGCGCAACCTAGTTGCCCCGATCAGAACTCGACCTGGAAGCCGATCTGGAACCGGCGACCGAAGTCGCGCTCGGAGATCACCTGCAGCGCGCCGCCGCGGTCGGGGGACGCCGGCTCGTAGGTGAAGATCCTCAGGTAGTCGCGATTGAGGAGGTTCTGAATATCGAAGAACAGCTTCCAGTTCATCTTCCCGAGGACGAACGCCTTGTCGGCGTGCAGGTTGATGAGTAGAACGGGATCATTGCGCTGATCGTTGCGCCGCGACGGTTCGAAAGCGCGGCCGGGGTTCGTCGCGCTCGGCGTATCGGGCGCATGGCCGTATAGGAAACGGGTCTGCTGGAAGTCGAAATTGTCCAGGTCCGAGAAGAAGCTGATCACGCTGTACGGAAGACCTGAAGTCCATTGCGCCGTGCCGCCCACCTGCCAGTCATGCGGCAGGAAAGTGACGGCGCTAAACTTCACCACGTGCCGCTGGTCGTCCGTCTGGTACCCAAAAGTGTAGGGGACCGTGGCGGGATCGTCCCCCAGCCGCGAATAGAAGGCGTCCGCGAACCCGAGGTTGCGCGAGTAGGTGTACGAGGCGTCCATCTGCCACTTGCGGCTCAGGCGCTTGGTCAGCTGCAGCTCGATGCCGTGGTAGCGGGCCGAATTGATGTTGCTCAGGAAGTAGATCTGGTTGAAGAAGAAGTTGTGGATGTAGAGGTCCGGCTTGTTGTCCTTGACCCGGGCCGCCGAGGTGCCTCCGCCGCCCCCGCTCGACTGCAACAGGCCGCCGATCTCGTCCAGCGGCTGGCCGGTCGTGTCGTCGAAGCGCAGACTGTGGTTGATGTCCCGGTCCTGCAGCTGGTCCCGGTACTTCCTGTTAATGTACGTGAGCTTGATGGAGATCTCGGGCGCCAGCTCGCGCTCGAAGCCGACCGTCAGCTCGTCGGAGAAGGGCGTCTGCAGTCCGCGGTCGACCTGGGTGGCGCTCGGCGGCGCCTTGGAGATCGGGTTGCCGATGCCGTTGTCGGGCACACCGGCCCCCGTCACGCCGTTCTCGTCCGTGATGTAGTAGCGCTGGATCGTGTCGGGCCCCTCCTCGGGGATGACCGTATCCAGGAACAGACGATCGTAGTAGCGGCCCCAGTTGGCGAACACCCTCGTCTTGGAGTCGGCCCACGGATCCCACGACACCGACACGCGCGGCGCCAGATTGTTATTCGTCAGCCGGAAGGCTTCCTGCTCCTGGAAGGTGGCCGCGCCGCGCTCGCGCAGAACCTCGCGGTCGATGACCTCGTCACCCGTCACCGGATCGATCCTGACCGCCTCCGGGAAGAGGTTCTTCAGGCTGGCGGCCGCCAGCGTCGTGGCCGTGTGGTGCTGCGTCAGGCGGGACGGCGCGACCCGGTTCAGGTTGAGCAGGTCCTGGTCGAGCTGGGCGATGCTGTCATAGTTCGGATCGATTCCCAGCGGTCTCCGCGGGTGATCGCACGCGTTCCCCTCGGACCCCCTGTCATAGAAGAGCGGGTCGGCGCAGTAGCCCCAGCTCTGGAGCCCGTCGTCGTTCCCGAGCAGCTTGTCGTCCAGCGCCCGCTCGCCTCCCCCCAGGGCGTTGAGCCGGTCGTAGAGATTCCTCTGGGCGATCGGATCGAACGGCAAATAGCCGAATGAGTCGGTGGCCTCCCGATCGAAGCGCAGCCCCATCCCCAGCGTCAGGTTCGGGAGGGGTTTGAAGGTGTCCACCGCGTATATGCCGAACGAGGTGCTGGTGGCGTTGTTGAACACCTGGTTCTCGGCCGGCAGGATGACGCCGATTCTCGGCTGGATGGTGTTCGCGGTGGGGGGGTTCGCGTGGGGCAGGAGCACCGGTCGCAGGTTGGTGTCCTGGTTGTAGGTCTCCCGCTCCACGACACCGCCGAATTTCATGTCGTGCTGGCCATGCCAGTCGGGAACGAAGACCGTCAGGTCTTCCCTCAGCGTGATCCTCCCCTCGTTCGCCGTGTAGTCGCTGTACCCGCGGACCCCGGGGTACGCTCCGGCGTTCGGACCGCTGGTCCGCAGGGTCTGCTGATCGATCGTGTAGTCGCGGTCCCTCGGGATCGGGGTGAGCTCGTCGTACGGGTAGAACGGATCGGGATCCAGTCTGCTGGGGAAGGAGCGGTCGTCCAGGTTCTGGTTCCCGTTCCGGTCCTCGATGTAGGGATGGATGCTCGCGAAATGAGGATCGAAAGTATCCAGGTGCCCGTTGCCGTTCCTGTCCTCTTCGGGATCGAGTATGCCGTTGTGGTTCAGGTCCTCGTCGATGTAATCGAGCCTGCCGTCCGCGTCCCGATCCTCACCCGGATCGAGCTGGTGGTTGTTGTTGTCGTCCTCCCAGATCAGGTCCACATGGCCGTCGCAATCGACGTCCTCCCGGTGGACGCCCTCGCACCCGGCGCCGGCCGCGGTCAACCGTCCGTCGAGATCCCTGTCTTCACCGGGGCCGAGATGGCGGTCGTGATTGATGTCCTCGAAGATGTCGAAGGCTCCGTCCCGATCGTAGTCCTCGCCCGGGTCGCGCTCGGTCGCGTCGATGAAGCCGTTGTGGTTCCGGTCGATGAACAGAACCCCGTTGTGGTTGGTGTCGGCGTTCAGCGTCGGGATCGTCTGGGGCTGGGTCGCGAAGTGCTGGACCGTGGTCTCGAGGAAGACGTTCGGGTTGAAGACCGCCGTCTCCTTCAGCGTCAGGTTGAGCCCGCCGCGCATTTCGGTGTAACCCGCTTCCACAGCCGTGAAGGAATCGACTCCCAGGTTGCCGTACTCCTGCGGATCCCAGGTCGCCGTGAACTGCAGCTTGTGGTTCGTCGACATGTCCCAGGACAGCTTGCCGAAGACCCTCTTCTCCG
>DASQAT010000032.1 GCA_035635555.1 Candidatus Dormiibacterota bacterium | reverse complement strand
AATAGGCGCCGCCGTTCAGGAGCGCCGGACTCGCCGCGGTGATCGACTCGCCGGGCGCGAGGAGCGTCGGGTGGTACAGCACCTCCTCGAAGATGCCGCGCGAGGAGAAATCCGACAGGCGCGCGTCCTTGCGCGACGAGCCGACGCCGATGACCCACGGCGCCACCGAGTAGGGGTTGAGCGTGTCGGGAGAGGGTCCCTGGTTGCCGGCCGCGAAGACCACGGCGATCCCGGCGTCGTGCACCATGCGCGTCGCGATGTTGACCGGGTCGTCGGGATCGAACCAGCCCTGGGTGCCCCAGGAGCAGTTCACCACGCGCACACGGTAGCGCGCGGCGTTCTGGAGGATGTAGTCGAATCCTTCCAGGACGTTCACGATGAACAGATCTCCCGCCGACAGCCCCAGGATGGAGGCGCCGGGGGCCACGCCCCGGTACGTCCCTCCGCTCGCCTGTCCCGACCCCGCCGCCACCGAGGCGACGAACGTCCCGTGCCCCAGGACCAGGTCGGTGTCGGGCAGGCCTTCCACGGTCAGCGGATAGCTGAAGCCCCACCCGGTGCTGAGGGCGTTGACGAGGCGCACGTTGCCGACCACCTTGCCGCCGAAGGGCAGGTCGGGATGTGTGGCGTCGACACCCGAATCCAGGACGGCGATCGTGACGCCCGCGCCCGACAGGGGCGCGCCGCCCGGCCGCGCCAGGGCGGGATCGGCCGCGACCTCGTCGAGACCGATGAGCGCGCGGCTCTCGACGTCGAGCAGGGACAGCGTGCGGTCCGCGAACACCGAGCGGACCCCCTGCAGCGCCGTGATGCGCTCGATCTGATCGCGCGTCGCGTTGATCACGACCATCGGCAGCCGGCGGAAGACGGTGCCGCCCGGGATCCCGAGGAACTGCAGCCTGAGCAGGTCGAACGCCGTCGGGGCCGCGCGGTAGGTGACGATGACGTTGATCGAGGAGGTGTCGGGCAGGAACGACAGGCGGCTCAGGAGATCGAGATCGATCCCGGGCACGCAGGTCTGCAGTGCGCCGTTGAACATCAGGGCGCCGACGTCGTTCCAGCGGACTCCGCCGACATCGTTCCAGCGGACGCCGGTGGCGTCGTTGCAGAGCGGGCCCCCGACATCGTTCCAGTGGATGCCGCCCACGTCGTTCCAGCGGATCCCGCCGACATCGCTCCAGCGGATCCCCCCCACATCGTTCCAGCGGAGCCCGCCCACGTCGTTCCAGCGGATTCCTGAGGTCTCGGTCACGTACGGCCCCGCCACGGCGGGACCGCCGGAGAGCGCCATGAGGGACGCAAGCTGAGCGAGGATCAGCACCGCTGCCGGGGCCCGGCGGCGCGCCGAACGAAGCCTCATGTTCGCACCGGCCGCGGCGCCCCGGAATGAGACGCCACGCCGACGTCATGCGGGCGTCCGCGTTCCCGCCGCGCACGCCGCGCTCCGTCCGTGCCGGCAGGCCGGCTCGCTGCGCGCACCTCCGCGTCACGCGGGCTCGCGCCGACGACCGGCGACTGACGAAGGAAAGCCGGCGCCGCCGGGAGCGACGCCAGGAGGTTGTGGAACGCCCCGTCCAGGTCGGCCACACGCAGGATCGGCGCCCGGTAGTCGTGTCGCGACGCGATCTCCAGGGCCCGCAGGGCCTGCGTCACGGCGCGATGTCGGTCGCGCTCCAGATGGCGGGCAAGGGCGAGCCAGAGGCGGGCCATGCATTCGTGGAACTCGCGGCCGGTCGATTGGAAGAAGGCGGCCGCCTCGGCGAGCACACGGGCGGCGCGCGGCGCGACACGGGAGCGGACGCGCACTTCGCCGAGCGCCAGGAGCGCGACGGCCGTCCCTTCGGCGTCCCCGGCGGCGCGGCGGCGCTCGACCGCGGCGGCCGCCAGCGTCTCCGCTTCGCCGTGGTTGCCGCGCCGGGCCGCCAGGATCGCCTCCTCCTCCGACAGGTTGTCGAGAAGATCCGGACGCCCGAGCTCCGTCAGGACGTCACGGGCCTGGGCATAGCGCTCCCCCGCCGCCTCCAGGTCGCCCCGCTGCCGGCACAGGTTCCCCTCCGCCTCCAGCACATCGGCGAGCAGCCCCTGGAGCCGCCACTCCCGCGCGATCTCGCGGGCCCGGCCGAGCAGCGTCGAGGCGCGGGCGGAGCGACCCTGTAGCGTCGCGATGCGCGCCTGGTTCAGGTAGGCGGCGCCCTCCTCCGGTCCCAGACGCGTGTTCTTCCGATTCGTCAGGATGCGGAAGCACTCGGAGGCGCGACGAAAGTCGCCGGACGCAGCGTGCGGCAGGCCGAGATTGTGGGCGATCATCAGGATGACGTGCTCATCGCCCGCCCCCCGGGCGTGGGCCAGGGCCTCCTGCCAGAGCGCGATCGCCTCGGGCGTGCGGCGCTGTCGATGACGGATGATCCCCAGCGTGTTCAGGACGCGTGCGCGCAGGGCCGCATTCTCCCCGCCGATTTCCGCGAGGGCCGTCGCCGACGTCGCCTCCGCGAGCGCCAGCCTGCCGACCTTCATGAGCGAGTAGGCCAGCCCCTGGAGCGCCGCGATCCGCGCGGCGCCTTTGATCTCCGCCGAGCCGTCGCCGCGCGCCGCCAGGGCGACCTCGAAGTGTCCCGTCGCGGCGGCGTGGTCACCCGCCAGGCGGCAGGCCTCCCCCAGCAACGCGGCGGCGACAGGCGGCCGCGCGCCGCGCGCCGAGAGGAACAGGGCCGCTTCGCGGATCGCCCCCGGCATGCCGGAGCGCAGCAGACCCTCGCCGTGACGCTGCAGGACGTCGGCGGTCTCCTTCATGCATTCGGCGGCCATGAAGTGCGCGAGCGCCTGGGCGAAGTCGCCCCGCCCCGCGAAGGCCCGTCCATAGCGCAGGTCGAGCGCCCTCGCTCCCTCGGCCCCCCGCGCGCAGCGGAGCTTGCGGCGCAGGAAGTCGAGGAACAGAGGATCGTAGACGTAGTAGGTCCCGCCGCTCTCCAGGGCCGAAACGAACAAGTGCCGGTGGACCAGCCCCGCGAGAAGGGACCGCACGTCGAGACCGTGCAGGACCTCCGCGCAGACTTCCGGCTCGATCGCGGGGGGCGGACAGGAGCCCAGCAGGAAGTCGCGCACCTCCACGGACTCGGAGGCGAAGACCGCTTCGCCGAAGTAGTCGAAGATCTCGGATTCGGTGCGCGCGAACAGGGTCTCCGGCAGATCGGCGGTGCTCATCTCCAGACGCGCCGTCTGGCGCAGCAGCTGCAGGGCGGTGACCCAGCCGCGCGTGCGCGCGTGGAGTCTTTCGACCGTCTCCTGCCGCGCCGGCAGGCCGAAGGTGTCGCGGAGCAGCGTGCCGGTCTCCTCGGGTGTGAACAGAAGATCGTCCCCCTCGATAAGCGTCGCCCCGTCCTTCCGCAACGGCGTATCGGAACCGAGATCGGGGAGCGAGCGGCCGGCCAGGATCAGGTGGAGGGACTCGGGCAGGCGGGCCACGAGCCGCCGCAGGACCCGCACGCACGGCTCGGATGCCTCGAGGTGCTGCACTCCGTCGAGCACCAGCACGATTCGCCCGCCGAGCGACATCTCGGCGTCGCCGATGAAGATGTCGGCCAGGCGCTCGGCCTCCTCCGGCCGGAAACGGAGACCCTCCCAGAGACCCTCGCTGCGCCTGCCGAACTCGGGGACGTGCCTGGCCACGCCCTCGACGAGGTAGCGGAAGAAGACCGAGGGGTCGCCATCCGACCGGTCGAGCGAGTACCAGACCGAAGTCTCCGCGGACTCCTGGAGGAAGCGCGCCAGAAGCGACGTCTTGCCGTATCCCGGACCGGCGAGGACGAGCGTGACGCGCTTCGCAAGACTTGCGCGCAGCCGGTCCATGAGCCGCGGACGCCGCAGGTGCAGTCGACCGATCGCGGGCGGCAGGAGCCTGGCGACGAGCGGCGTCGGGGGGCGAATCACGGCTGCGGCTCCTCCGTCCCCTCGAGCGACCATTCCGCGAGCCCGGCGTAGAGACTCCGCGGGCTGACCCGGGCCAGGTGCAGGTTGCGAACCACGGCGTGCAGCCGATCGCGTTCGAACAGGAACGTGTACGGCTGGTCACGGGCGATGATCCGCTGCGCCGCGATCCACAGGGTACGCGCCGCCCCGGGGTCGGACTCGGCCCGCGCCCGGTCGATGAGCCGGTCGAGCTCGGGGCACGAGTAGCGGCCGTAGTTGTAGCCCCCCTGGCTCGAGGCGCTGTGGAAGTTGCTCTTGAGATCGACCTTGGTGGACTCGCGCCAGGAGCCGACGAAGGCGTCGAAGTCGTGCGCCTCGTGGCGGGCGATGAAGGTCCCCGTCTCGAACAGGCGCGGCACGACCGCGACGCCGATCGCGCCGAGCTGGGCGATGACCATGCGGGCGACGTCGCCCCGCTGCCCGGAGGCCTGATCGGTCTCCAACTCGAAGCGGAACGGCCGGCCGTCGCGATCGATCACACCGTCGCCGTCCCGGTCCTTCCAACCGGCGTCCTCGAGGAGACGGCGGGCGCCTTCGGGATCGAACGGCAGCGGCTTGAGATCGGGGTCATGGGCCCACAGGAACGACAACACGGGGCCGGCCGCGGGACGGCCGATGCCCGGGAGCAGACCCTCGATGATCGAGTCGCGGTCGATCGCCATCGTCAACGCCCGGCGCACGCGGGAGTCCGAGAACAGCGGCCGGGTCGTGTTCCAGCAGATGAAGGTGTACGACAGATCGGGGACGCGCACCAGGCGCAGGCGCGGCGAAGCCTCGACGCGGGCCGCCGCGCGGGGGGGCACGTTCTCCATCACGTCGATCCCTCCAATGATGACTTCATTCAGGAGCGTCTCTTCGTCGGGGATGATGCGGAAGATCACGGTGTCGAGCCGCGGGAGCGGAGCCATGAGGGAAGAGGGGTTGCGCGCGAGCTCGATCAGAGCGCCGGGCTCGTGGCGCTTCAGGAGGAACGGGCCCCCCGCGACCGGCGCCTCGAGGAAGGCGCTCTTCGGCCACTCGGAAAGCGGCGTTCCCTCGAAGACGTGCGCCGGGAGAATATTCCCTTCGACCGAATCCATGAGCTCGTACGGGTAGCCGCGGGCGAAGCGGTACTCGACGGTACGCGGGTCGGGCGTCCTGACGTCCTGGATGAACTCCTTCGAGTCGATTCCAGCCCAGGCCACGTCGGGGCTGCTGGCGGCGCGGTGCGACAACAGAACATCGGCCGCGGTCACAGGCCTGCCGTCGCTCCAGGAGGCCCGGCGATCGAGATGAAACGTGAGACTCGCGCCGTCCGGAGACAAGTCCCATGAGGAGGCCAGCCCCGGGCGGAACGTCGGCGGTCCCTGCTGGAAATCGTCCTCCTCGTAGGCGAGCCTGGGATAGAGGAGGTCGGCGATCTCCTGATCGAAGGCGCTCGCCGCAGTATAGATGTTGAGGGAGGTGACGTCCCCCCTCACCCCGATGACCAGGCGGCTCGCGACCGGCGCAGCCCTGGGATGCCCGGGCAGCGGTTTTCCGACTCCGCGCCAGGCGAGCAGCGCTGCGGCGAGCACCAGTCCGATGAGAGCCGACCACCGTCTCATACTTTCGCTCCAGCGTGCCCTCAAGATTGGCGCGGAATCCTCCCGATGTGAATAGGTTGAATTCCTGAAACAGGCCCGGGAAAATCCTTGATGGGCCGGGATAACTGAAGACCTTGACGGACAGTGGTACGACGGCCGACTATTCCCGCGTGACAGGCTTCGTGGTGCGCCGGTTGCTGTCGGTCCTCCCGCTCGTCTGGGGGACCGCCACCCTCGTGTTCCTCCTGGTCGAAGCCGCTCCCGGGGTTCCGTTCGATAGTCTCCGGGAGCCTGGCGTCAGCCCCAGGACCGCGATCCGGCTGCACGAAGCCTTCGGCGCCGACCGTCCATTCCTCGACCGCTACGTCGACTGGCTCGAGGGCCTTCTCCACGGAGACTTCGGCACTTCCTGGTCCTACCGGCAGCCGGCGGCCGGATTGATTCGCGAGGCGGCCCTCAACACCCTGACCCTGGCCGGGCCGGCCCTGATCCTGCAGTTCGCCCTGGGGCTGGCGGCCGGGTTCGCCGCGGCGCGCTCTCGAGGCGGCTTCGCGGACCGAGGCATGTCCGCGGCCGCCGCCGCGCTCTACTCCGTCCCGTCCTTCTGCCTGGCTCTGCCGCTCACGTGGCTTCTGGCCGTGAGACTCCGCTGGCTCCCTGTCTCGCAGATGCACTCGCTCGATGCCGCGACCCTCTCGGCCCTGCCGCGGCTGCTGGACACGGTGCGCCACCTGGTTCTCCCCTGTCTCGCCCTCGTCCTGCCGACTGCCGCCGGTATCGCCCTGTACGTCAGGGACCAGGTGCGCGCAGCGCTCGACCTCGGCTTCGTCAGCGCCGCCCGCGCCCGTGGCCTGGGTTGGCGCCAGGCGGAGCTGCGCCACGCCCTGCGCGCCGCTCTGCTGCCGGTCGTCGCACTGTTCGGCCTGGCGATCCCGGGAATCCTCGGCGGAAGCGTGGCGATCGAAGTGCTGTTCGCCTGGCCTGGTCTAGGGCGGCTGGCCTACCAGGCGGTGCTCGCGCGCGATACCCCGCTGATCCTGGGATGCACCTGCGTCGCGTCCCTCCTGGTCGTGGCCGGCGGACTCCTGGCCGACCTGCTGTCGGCGGCCCTCGACCCGCGGGCGCGCGAGGCCCAGGCATGAACGGGCCCGCGAGGGTCGAGCGCCGGCGCCGGACCGGAGCGTGGACCGGTGCGGCGGTCGCCCTCCTGGCTCTCGCGGCCCCCTGGGTCGCGCCGTACCCGCCGGATCGACAGGAAGACGTCGCGGGCGCCCGCCTGCTCAGGCCCCTGACATGGGCGCACGCGCTACGGAGCGGCCCGCATCGTCTCGTGATCGTGACCGGCCTCCGCAGGACACCTGATGGCTGGGAGTTCGACCGGGGTGGACTCCGGCAGACTCTGGTTGCCGCCGACCCCGCGGAGAAGCCTGCGCCGCGCTTCTATCTGCTGGGGACCGACACCTTGGGCCGGGACCTCCTGAGCCGGCTGCTGTACGGCCTCCGACACTCGGTCGTCGTCGCCGCCCTGTGCGTCGCGCTGGCGCTCGTCATCGGTGCCGGGGTCGGAGCGATCACCGGGCTCGCGGGAGGGCTGTGGGATGAGGTCCTGATGCGCGGCGTGGAGGTCGTCATGTCGATCCCTCGGTTGCTCCTGGTCCTGGTGGGCGCCGCGCTCTTCCGTCCATCGAACACGACCCTCGTCCTGCTGCTGGGGGGAACGACCTGGACCGGGCTGGCGCGCATGGTTCGCGCCGAGACTCTGACGTTCCGAGGGAGCACCCCGGCGCTGGCGGCCCGCGCCGCGGGCAGCTCGACGCTGCGTCTCATCGTCCGGCACCTCGTGCCGCAGATCGCCCCCGTTCTGGTTGTGTTCGCGGCCCTGCGCTTCGCCGACACCATCGTCCTCGAGTCGGCGCTCTCGTTCCTGGGGCTCGGGGCGCCGCCGCCGGCGGTCTCCCTCGGGGACGTCCTGGCTTCCGGGCGCGAGGCGCTCTACGAGGCCTGGTGGGTGGCCGCGGCTCCAGGGGCCCTGATCGCCGCGATCGTTCTGACCGTGCGATCGGCGTCGCGCGGCTTCTTGAACCTGCTGGATCCGCCGTCGATCGGCTAGACCGATCGGTGCCAGATGAATCTGAGGATGTTTCCGCGAAAGGAAGGAAGAGACTCGACCAGGGGCGGCTTGTAGAACAGCCTCATGGAGCTGACGCTCGCCTTCCAGCCGTCGCGGGTCTCGATCCGCGCAGACAGCTCGTTCATTCCGGGATGGAGCAGCCACCTGAACGTGTTGGACGTGGTCGGCACCCAGTCGGTGCTTTCATCCGAACGGATCAGGAACCTCTCGAAGGTCGGACTGTTGTTGCTCAGCAGGGCCACCTTCAGGATTCTGTCCCTGAACCGCTCGCTGGCCAGGAAGATCACCGTCTGGTTGAGCGCATTGCGAAAGGCATCCTGATCGCCCGCCTCCGGGCGGCGCGGAAGGGGCGCATCCGCCTCCGCACCCCTCCACGCCAGGGATTCCGTGTTGATCTCCAGCCGATCTCGTCCGACCCTGGGGTAAGTCGTGTAGTCGCTCGCGAGGACGAGCTTCTTCACGGAACCGTTGCACCTCACCTCGACCGGCTCCGAGAGCTGGTTGGCGAGCAGGCCGATCGCGTAGCGGCCGTAGTTCGTCAGATCGGACCGGCTGATCGCCCGCCGGCGACCCCCGGAGTCGACCTGGACGATTCCAGAAACCTCCCCGTTCCAATAGGTCCTGAAGAGATCACGGCCCCGCATGGGCAGGCCGTCCTTTTCATAATGGAGGTCGTTGGTCGGGTCCATCACGACCCAGCGGTCGAAGTCGTCGGACCAGACCGCGACCACGAAGTGCCCGGGGAGCTCGACATACCGCGCGTGGATGCCCATGGACTGGCAGGCCTGCAGAAATACGACCGCGTACTGCGCGCAAAAGCCCCTGTTGCCATGCTGTCTGGCCAGGTTCAGGATCTCGACCGCGTCCCAGGGAGGGTAATAGAAGCTCGCGCTCATCCTCCACCGACTGTGGGCCCAGCCCCTCAACAGGACGATCTTCTCGAACTGAGTCTTCGCCGCGGAGACAACCTCATCGAGCCTCTCCCGGCTTCGCAGGAGCCGAAGCCGCGGGTGATGAAAGTCATCCTCCCGAAGGGCATTCGACGAGATCGGAAACTCTCCATTGTGCTCGCTCGTGACAAGAAGGACCTCCGATTGGGTCACCCACCCGATCAGGACGGCCGTCACCACCGCGAGGGCCCCGACGACGATGCGCCTTCGGCGGGTTCTTCGCTGGGTCTGGCTCGTAGGGAGGGACGTCGTCACTGTTTCGGGTCCACCTCGAAGCGGGCGCTCGCTCGACCACGGTAAATCTGCTGAGGCATTGATCGAAACGCAAGCCGTTCACCACGGCGCTGCCGGCGGGCCGCCGATGTCCGTGACGATTTCGTAATGAGCTCCCTTCGAGTACCATGGGCCGCATTCCAGCAAGAGCGCGGGAAGTCACGGCGTCCCACGACGCCGACGGAGAGTCCCTCTCTGTGTGCCGGAACGGAGGCGCGAGGTGAAGGCCACCGACGCCCGACTCGACGATTCGTCGCAGGGGGAAGACCCGATCCGCGCCGAACTTTTCGGCATCGAGCGCCTGGAGCAACACGCCGAGAGCCTGGCCACGGCCCACCGCAGTGCCGGGAAACCTTCGAAGGATCGGACCCTCCTCCGCAGGGTTCGCGACAACGCGCACGTGCTTCTGGCCGGGTACCGGAACATCGCCGAGACGGTCCTGGCGAAGCATGAGATCACTCCCGCCGCGGAGTGGATTCTCGACAACTTCCATGTGGTGGACGAGCAGCTCCGGGGAATCCGCGACCATCTCCCGAGGAGCTACTACCGCCTTTTGCCGAAGATAGCGGCGGGCCACCTCGCCGGATACCCGCGCGTGTATGGACTGGCGTGGGCCTACGTGGCCCATACCGACAGCCGCTTCGAGCTGGAGACGCTGCAGCGGTTCGTCCGGGCCTACCAGCGCGCTCAGCCCTTGACCATCGGGGAGCTCTGGGCCGTCGCCATCCATCTTCGCGTGGCGCTCGTCGAAAATCTACGACGGCTGTCGCAGCTGATCATCCGCTCCCGTCAGGAGCGGGCCCGGGCCGACGAGCTGGCGGATCGCCTGCTGGGCCTCGGCGACCGGCCGGTGGAGCATCCGGACCAGGTCCTGAGCAGTCTGCGGGACGACCCGCTGGCCCGCGCGTTCGCGGTGCAGCTCGTCCAGCGGCTGCGAGGCCAGGACCCTTCGATCATGCCGGCCCTGGCCTGGCTTGAAAGGAAGCTCAGCACCCAGGGGACCTCGGCCGACGGTGTGGTTGCCGAGGAACACCAGGCTCAGGCCGCGGCGAACGTCACCGTCAGGAACATCATCACGAGCATGCGATGGATGTCCTCCATCGACTGGACCGTGTTCTTCGAAAACGTCAGCCCGGTGGATGAAATCCTGCGCACCGCTCCCGGGTTCGCCGCCATGGATTTCACGACGCGGAATGAGTATCGGGCCCGGATCGAGCTGCTCTCCCGGCGTTCGGGACTTTCGGAAATCGAGGTGGCGCGGGAAGCGGTGCTCATGGCACGGAGCGCGGGCCGGGAGAACGGGCGAGGGCAGACGCTTCCCGGCGTTCCCGGGCGCGCCGAGGAGGATCCGGGGTACTACATCGTCGCCGGGGGTCGGAGGGCGTTCGAGCGGCGTCTGGGATTTCGCGTCCCTTTGCGAATCCGACTCCGCCGCGCCTTTCGCGCGCACGCTCTCCTCTATTACCTGGGAGGAATCGTCGCTCTGACCGGCCTGCTCCTGGCCGTCCTCCTGCTTCCGACCTGGACCGCCGGGGCGGCCTCCTGGATCCTCGTCCTCCTGGCTGTTCTCGGTCTGGTCCCCGCCTCGGACATCGCGGTGTCGCTCGTCCACCGCCTGGTCCCGCTCCTCGTTCCACCCAGGCTGTTGCCCAAGCTCGACCTCACCCGGGGCGTGCCTGCGGAGCTTCGGACTCTGGTCGTCGTGCCGACGCTGCTCACGCGCCAGAACGACATCGAGGAGCAGCTCGAGCGCATCGAGGTGCACTCTCTCGCGAATCCCGGCGGCCATCTCCACTTTGCCCTCCTCACCGACTGGGCGGACGCGACCGAAGAGAAGAAACCCGGCGACGACGACCTGGTTGCCGCGCTGGCGGACGGCATCGCGCGCCTCAACTCGCGCTACGACAATCCACCCGGCGGCGGGGCGCGTTTCCTCCTGTTGCATCGCCGGCGTCTCTGGAACGAGAGGGAGGGCAAGTGGATCGGCTGGGAGAGGAAGCGCGGGAAGCTCCATGAGCTGAACCGGCTTCTGCGCGGCGCCACCGACACCACGTTCGTTCCCATCAACGGCCGGCCGCCCACGCCGCCGCAGGGCGTTCGCTACGTCATCACCCTGGATGCCGACACACGGCTCCCCAGGGGGACTGCCAGCCGACTGGTCGGGGCGATGGCGCACCCGTTGAACCGGCCGCGCTTCGATTCCGGGACGAGGCGTGTCGTCGAGGGGTACGCCATCCTGCAGCCACGCCTGGCTCCGTCCTTGCCGACGGGCCCCGCGAGCACCACCTACCAGCGGATCATCTCGGGCCCCGGAGGTGTGGATCCCTACGCGGCCGCGATCTCCGATGTGTACCAGGACCTCTTCGGCGAGGGGTCGTACACGGGAAAAGGGATTTACGACGTCGACGCCTTCGAGGCGGCCCTGGACGAAAGGGTCCCGGAAAACACGCTCCTCAGCCACGATCTCTTCGAGAGCACGTTCGCGCGCGCCGGGCTCGCGACCGATGTGGATCTCTTCGAAGAATTCCCGACCAACTACGAGGTCGCCGCCCGCCGCCACCATCGCTGGGTGCGGGGTGACTGGCAGCTCCTGCCCTGGATCCTGGGCGGGAGGACCCGCATCCCGACCCATGGCCGCTGGAAGATGATCGACAATCTCCGAAGGAGCCTCGCGGCCCCTTCGGGGTTCCTGGTCGCGGTGACCGCCTGGATCCTCCCGGACGTTCCTCCGCTCCGCTGGACCGGCCTGTTCGTCGCATCCGTCGTGCTGCCGGCCGTGATCCCGGTTCTCGACGGCCTGCTGCCGCGGCGATGGGGGATCTCCAAGCGAAGCCATCTTCGCGCCGTGGGTCACGACATTTCCGTGGCCTTGTCGCAGACGCTCCTGGCGATCACCATGCTGGCGCACCAGTCCTGGCTCATGGTGGACGCCATCATCCGCACGCTCGGCCGGCTCTACGTCACGAAACGAAACCTCCTCGAGTGGGTGACCGCCGCGCAGGCGGGCTACGGTGCCGACCTGAGACTCCGGGCCTTCTACTGGCACCTCCGCTGGGGCGTGTTCCTGGCCGCCGGGGCCGGCCTGCTCCTCGTCGTGCTCAAGCCGGGAGCCTGGCCCGTGGCGATGCCGTTCGTCCTCCTCTGGATGCTGTCACCCATCCTTGCCTGGCGCATCAGCGTCCCGCCGAAGATTGCGAAGTCCCAGGTCCTCTCCTCCGCGGAGACGCGCTCCCTGCGGCTCATCGCCCGCCGAACCTGGCGCTACTTCGAGGCGTTCGTGGACCAGGACGATCATGCCCTTCCACCGGACAACTTCCAGGAGGAGCCCGAGCCCGTCGGAGCTCACCGCACCTCGCCGACCAACCTGGGGCTCTATCTGCTCGGTACGACGGTCGCCCACGATTTCGGCTGGATCGGGATCCTCGACACCGCGGAGCGGCTCGAGACGACGCTTCAGACCATGTCGGACCTGCGCCGCGTCCGCGGCCACTTCGTCAACTGGTACGACACACGGACATTGCAGCCGCTGGAGCCCATGTACGTCTCCACGGTGGACAGCGGCAATCTGGCCGGGCACCTGATCGCCATGGCTCAATCATGCCGCGAGTTCGTGCACCGTCCCCTGTCCGGCCCGGAGATCTCGGAGGGGATCGGAGACGCTCTTCATCTGCTTGTCGATTCGCTGGCGAAGGCCGGGCGTCCAAGGCGTGCTCAGCCGACCGCGGAGGTGCTGCTGCGCGAGACCGTCGAGGGGATGTCGGCGCTTCTCGAAGTCCCCACGACCTCCCTTCCCGGATGGGTCCCTCGATTCAAGGAGCTGGAGACCGCGGCGGACAGCCTCGTGGAGGTCGCGCGCAGGCTCGCGAGCGACGTCGAGGACGGCGCCGGAGCCGAAATCCTGGCCTGGGCCTCGGCCGTTCGAGCCTCCGTCAGGAGTCATGCCCGCGACCTGCAGGGGGACGACTCCAGCCTGGTGCACCGTCTTTCCGCTCTCGCATCGCTCGCCGAAGAAATGGTCCGGTCCATGGAGTTCGAGTTCCTGTTCGATCCCTCCCGCAAGATCTTCTCCATCGGCTACCGCGTGACCGAAGGCACGCTCGATCCGAGCGGCTACGACCTTCTGGCCTCGGAGGCCAGGCTGGCCAGCTTCGTGGCCATCGCCAAGGGCGATGTCTCCCCTCAGCACTGGTTTCTCCTCGGCCGCTCCCTCACGCCCGTGGGCGGTGGCGCGGCCCTCGTCTCCTGGTCGGGCTCCATGTTCGAATACCTGATGCCGCTTCTCGTGATGCGGCAACCCGCCCGGAGTCTTCTGGATCTCACCTGCCGCCTCGTCGTCGGGCGCCAGATCCGATACGGCGCCGAGCGCGGGGTTCCCTGGGGGATCTCGGAATCGGCCTACAACGTTCGCGATGCGGCGCACACATACCAGTACTCGGATTTCGGCGTGCCCGGTCTGGGTCTCAAGCGTGGGCTGTTCGAGGACGTGGTGGTGGCCCCCTACGCCACCGCGCTTGCGGCGATGGTGAATCCAGGGGCCGCATTGGACAATTTCTCGCGCCTCGAGGAGGCAGGGGCCCTCGGCGCCTACGGCTTCTATGACGCGCTCGATTACACCCCCTCGAGGTTGCCGGAGAAGACCCGGGTCGCCGTGGTCCGCGCCTACATGGCCCACCACCAGGGGATGACGGTCGTGTCCATCGGGAACGTGGTCCACGACGGAGCGACGCAGCGGCGCTTTCACTCCCATCCCATGGTCCAGGCGGCTGAGCTCCTGCTGCAGGAACGGACGCCGCGTTCGGTGGCCGTGACCCGGCCCCGCGGCGAGGAGGTGCTGGAGGCCGCGCACGTGCGCGACCTGGTCCCCCCCACCTTGCGGCGGTTCGAATCGCCGCACGACATCACGCCCCGCACGCATCTCCTGTCCAACGGCCGCTACACCGTCATGATCACGGCGGCGGGCTCCGGGTTCAGCCGGTGGGGCGACCTGGCCGTCACCCGCTGGCGGGAGGATACGACGCGTGACTGCTGGGGCACGTACGTCTTCCTGAAGGACGCAGAAACCGGCGACGTCTGGTCCGCCGGCTTCCAACCCTGCGGAACCGAGGCGGACCATTACGATGTCGTGTATTCCGAAGACCGGGCCAGGATCACGCAGCGAAACCCGTCCCTTTCGATCGTCCTCGAGATCGTGGTGTCCCCCGAGGACGACGCCGAGCTCCGCCGGCTGACGGTGACAAATCTCGAGAACAGGGACCGCGAGATCGACTTCACCTCCTACGCCGAGGTCGTGCTGGCTCCACAATCCGCGGACGAGGCCCATCCCGCCTTCTCGAGCCTGTTCGTCGAGACGGAGTTCGTGCCCGGGCACGAAACCCTGCTGGCGACGCGGCGCCCGCGTTCGGCGGAGGAGCCCGCGGTGTGGCTCGCCCACCTGGCCGCGTCCGAGGGAGCGACTCTGGGCCCACCGCAGTATGAAAGCGACCGCGCGCGCTTTCTGGGCCGGGGCCGCGGCATCCGGACGCCGCTCTCCGTGATCGACGGGAGGCCCCTTTCGAACACGGCGGGGACGGTCCTGGATCCGATCGTGAGCCTGAGGTACCGCGTCGCCATTCCCGCTCAAGGGACCGTGCGTCTGGTGTTCACGACACTCGTGGCGCGCTCCCGCGAACAGGCCCTCGAGATCGCGGAGAAGTATCGTCAACCGGCGACGTTCGAGCGCGCAAGCGCTCTGGCATGGACCCAGGCCCAGGTCCAGCTGCACCACCTCCGGATCACCCGGGACGAGGCCCACCTCTTCCAGCGTCTGGCCAATCGCCTGCTTTACCTGGATCGCACGCTGCGGGCCGGGCACCAGGAGCTGGCCGCGAACCGCGGCGGTCCGTCCGGGCTCTGGGCCCACGGCATCTCCGGAGATCTGCCGATCGCCGTCGTGCGCATCGAGAGGGACGAGGAGCGGGAGGTTGCGAGGCAGGTCCTGCGGGCGCACGAGTACTGGCGGTTGAAGGGGGTTTCAGCCGACCTGGTGATCCTGAATGCGAAGGGGACCTCCTACGCGCAGGATCTCCAGCAGTCGGTCGAAGCCATGGTGCGGGCGAGTCAGACCGCGGTCGGGCACGAGACTCACGGGGACCATGGAGGCGTCTTCGTTCTCCGGGAAGATCTCCTGCCGCCCCAGGACCTGGCCGTCCTGCGTTCGGCGGCGCGCGTGCTGATCCTGGCGAACCGGGGAACGCTGTCGGAGCAGGCGGTGCGGCAGCAGGCGCCGAGGCCGGAGCCGGTTCCGCCGCGCCGCCGCCCGGC
>DASQAT010000031.1 GCA_035635555.1 Candidatus Dormiibacterota bacterium | reverse complement strand
CTTTCGTCGCGCTGTCGATCTCGACCTTCAAGGAGCGCAGCCCCTGATCCAGAAGGCGCGCGCGCAGGCGCCGCGAGGATAGAAGACACGCGAGACGAAGCCGCGGACCGCGCAGGCGCGCCTCGAGCCGCCAGGTGATCTTGGTCGCGCCGGGATCGATCGATTCCAGCGACAGCAATCCCACGTGATCGCGCAGTCCTCTCTGGGTGCCGAGAGAGTCATGACGCAGTCGCAGGGCGATCTCCCTGCCGGGGACGATGCGAAGGATCTCGATATCGGCCCAGTAGGGCGAGGCGCCCCAGGTGCCGAGCGCGCGCCAGACCGATCCCGCGCTCTCGCCGTCACCGTGCCGCAGCGACCACCCGGTCACACGGCCGAAGTCCCTGAACCTGCCGTGGCTGCCGAGAAGGGCCGGCACGCTGCCCACGAACTCCCAGACGCGCTCGCTCGGCGCGTGGACGAGCACCGAGCGGTCCAGATCGATCCGCGCCCTGGGAAAGAGTCCGGATATGACGACGAGGAACGGAAGGATCACGAGGGCGGACGCGACGAAGAACAAGAGTGGCGCTCCGTGATCGAATTCCACCGACGCGCTCCCTGTCGCAACCCGTCCGGATCCCCGGGCGCACTGACCCGGCAGCGAAGGAACCAGAGGGCGTTCGGATAAAACAACGATCCCGCGGCGAGCACCGACTGCCGCAACTCTACCACAGGACCTCCGGAAACCGCTCCGGGTCCGGCGATATAATGACGACACCATGGCAAGCTCCACGTCCCCCCTGGCGCAGACACTCTCGGAGATGACGCGTGAGGGGGAGATCTACGAACGGCTGCCCGATGGGGCGGTGCGCTGCTACGCCTGCGGCCATCGCTGCTTCATTCCGGAGGGGCGCCCGGGAATCTGCAGGGTCCGTTTCAACGACGGGGGCCGCCTTCAGGTACCGTGGGGATACGTCGGGGCGCTTCAGGTCGATCCGGTCGAGAAGAAGCCGTTCTTCCACGTCCTGCCCGGATCTCTCGCGCTGTCCTTCGGAATGCTGGGGTGCGACTACCACTGCGGGTACTGTCAGAACTGGATCACGTCGCAGGCGATCCGCGACAAGGATGCCGTCTCGCGGCCCGATCGGACCACCCCCGAGGGTCTGGTTTCCCTGGCCAGGCGGTCCGGGGCGGCGATCCTCGCCTCGACCTACAACGAACCGCTCATCACTTCGGAGTGGGCGGTCGCCGTCTTCAAGGAAGCGTCGAAAGCCGGTCTCGTCTGTGCCTACATCAGCAACGGCAACGGCACGGAGCAGGTCCTCGATTACATCCGTCCGCACGTGCGGCTGTACAAGGTCGACCTGAAGTCGTTCCGCGACCGGAATTACCGAGCCCTCGGCGGCACGCTCAAGAACGTCCTCGACACGATCGTCATGCTCGAGCGCAAGGGGTTCTGGGTCGAGATCGTGACGCTGCTGATCCCGGGCTTCAACGACTCCGACGAAGAGATCACCGACATCGCCCGCTTTCTCAGGGGTGTGTCGCCCGACATGCCGTGGCACGTGACCGCCTTCCACAAGGACTACAAGATGACCGACCCGGACAACACGCCGGTGGCGACACTCCTGCGCGCCGCCGAGATCGGCAGGAAGGAGGGCCTGCGGTTCGTGTACGCGGGGAACATCCCGGGCAGGGTCGGGGACCTCGAGAACACGCGGTGCGCGTCCTGCCGGGCGCTGCTCGTCGAGCGGGTCGGATACCGTATCCGGGATTACCGTGTCACCCCGAAGGGGACCTGCCCGGAGTGCGCCACGGCCGTCCCCGGGCTGTGGCTCGGCGGCGCCTACCACCCCCAGGCGGTGCCGCCCGGCGGGGACGCCGGCTCCGCGGACCGCCGCACGGCATCCTGAAGCCGCACCACGAACGCGTCCGGATCGTCCGGGCTGATGACGAAGTTCCTGAACAACCCCGAGCGCCTGCGGATCGTCACGCTGTTCCAGAACTTCAGCGAGGACCAGTTCTCGTGGATCAGGGCGCCGCGGCGGTGCACCTCTTCGATGTCGGCCAGACGGATGCGTCGGACGACCCCCCCGAGGATGCATACCTGGAGACTCGTGTCGGTGATGCGGTAGGAGATCGTCCCCACGGTCAGGAAAAACGTCAGGACGACCGCGGTGACCAGAAGCGTCTCGACGATGAACAGACCGGTCATTCCGGAGGCCGGGCGGTCAGGACACCAGGCGGTACAGCGTGTCTCTCTGGCGGGGGATATACCCCGCCTCGCGGATGAGGCGCTCGATCTCGGTGCGCGTCGTGCAGCCGTAGGCGCCCGCTGCCCGCACGACGTTCTCTTCGATCATCGTGCTGCCCATGTCGTTGGCGCCGAACTTCAGGGCGATCTGGCCGATCTCCTTCCCCTGCGTCACCCACGACGACTGGATGTTCGGAATGTTGTCGAAGAACAGGCGGGTGACCGCCTGCGTGCGCAGGTACTCCGCGCTGGACACCTCCCGGCCGCCGAGCGCGGTGTTCTCGGTCTTGTAGGTCCAGGAGATGAACGCGGTGAACGAGGCCGCCCGGCGCTCCAGGCTGCGGTCCTGGAGCGCGCGGATCTTCTCCAGGTGCGTCACGCGGTCCGCGTACGTCTCGACGTGCCCGAACATCATCGTCGCGGTGGTGGGAAGCCCGAGCGAGTGCGCGGTCTCCATGACGGCCAGCCAGTCGGAGGACAGGGTCTTGAGCGGCGAGATGGCCCGGCGCACCCCGTCCACGAGGATCTCGCCCCCTCCCCCGGGGATGCTGTCGAGCCCCGCGGTCTTCAGGCGGCGCAGCACCTCCTCCAGCGGCCGCCGGCTCACCTTGACGACGTGCTGGATCTCGGGGGGCGAGAAGGCGTGCACGTGCAGACCCGGGAACTTCTCCTTGAACGAGCGCAGGAGGTCCTCGTACCACTCCAGGGGGAGATCGGGGTGGTGGCCACCCTGCATGAGGATGCCGGTGCCGCCGAGGGCCAGGGTCTCCTCGATCTTGGCGTAGAGCGACTCTTTCGAGTGCAGGTATCCCTCGGGGTGGCCGGGATCGCGATAGAAGGCGCAGAAGGAGCAGCGCACGACGCAGACGTTCGTGTAGTTGATGTTGCGATCGACGATGTAGGTCACGATCGGCTCGGGGTGCAGGCGGCGACGCACCAGGTCGGCCGCCATCCCGAGATCGAGAAGCGGTGCCGCACGAAGAAGACGCAGAGCCTCGGCGGGCTGGAGCCGCTCGCCGGACGTGACGCGATCCAGGATCGCATCGATGTCCGGCGACGGGGCGCGTGTCCTGCGCAGGTCCTCGTCACCGACGCGCTCCCACATGCGGGGATCGATCCCGCCCTCGTCGTTCCCGATCGGAAGCATCTCACTCAACGGCGCGCCGCGCCGGGGCCGCGGGGGCCGGCACCCGCTCCCAGTCGAACGGCTCGCGGAAACGGATCGGCCGCCAGCCGGGTGTGAGGCCTAGCTGCTGGGCCTGCCGGAAAAACAGCCCGAGCCCCCTGCGTTCCTCGGAGCCGAGATAGAAATGGATGTTCGTCTTCAAGTACGACTCGACAGACTCGGCTGCGATCTTGAGATCATCACCCGCCCGCAGGGCGATCTCCCTGATGTTGGCCATGCCGATGCGGCGCGATTCCAGGAACGGCCGCACCCCGTCCGGCAGGACCACGCCCGGCCTCACGGCCCAGAGGGCGAAGACGAACGGCAGACCGGTCAGGGCGAACCACTCGGCCGCCAGGTCGTGAACCAGGAGTCCGGATGTCTCGGCCGTCAAGGCCGCGTCGCCGATGAGGAGAGCCGCGTCGTGGTCGCGCAGCATCTCTTTGAGCGACGGCGCCCGCTCGTGGAACGCCGCATCCCGCACGCCCCTGCGCCACAGGACAATCTTGAGCAGGGCCACCGAGGTGCGGGAATTCAGATCGAGCGCGACGCTCCTGATCTCCTCCAGGGGCAGCCGCGACGCCAGGTAGACCGAGCGCACCCGGCGCTTCGAGGCGATGCAGATCTGCGGCAGGAACTCCGCCCCCGGAAGACCCAGGTACTCGATGGACGGGATCAACCCGACGTCCACCTTTCCCGCGCGGAGAAGGTCCGGTATCCGGGCGGGTGCCGTGTGCTGGAGCCGGAAAATACCGCGGTAGGGGCCGCGCGTGAAGCCCCAGGTGAGCGGCTGCGCGTTGACGAACGGGACCGAGGCGATTCTCAGATCGTTCATAGGATCGCTGGGACGCGCATTCTACCAGAAGCCCCCCGTCAGTCAATCGCCGCGACCCGGCGCTCGTCCCATCCCCGGGGATCGCCGCCGGGCCGAGGGATCTGCTACTCTTTGGAGCATGTCCGCAGCAACCGGAGTCCGATGAGACGGCCGATCCTCTACTTCCTCTATCTTCTTTACATCGTCGAGACAGGCGTATTCCTCGTCCTGGTCCCGTGGTCGCTTCTCTGGGTCCACTCCTACTTCGCCCAGATCCCGCCCCTCCGCCCGATTCTCCTGAGCGGCTTCGTCCGGGGATCGATCTCGGCCCTCGGTCTCCTCCAGATCGGGATGGGGGCGGTCGATTTCCTCGCGTTCTGCCGCAACCTCAAGAATCCATGATCCACCGGCCCGACAGACCGGGCGTCTGCTTCGTCACCTCCAGGACGGCCACCGGTGAGCGGCCGCTCCTGGAGGTGGTCAAAGGGGCGATCGCGGGCGGGTGCGATCTCATCCAGGTGCGCGAGAAGGATCTCGCGGGGGGCCCGCTCCTGGCGCTGGCCCGCGAGATCGTCGAGGTCGCCAAGTCGACCGCTCGGCGCTGCCCGGTCGTGGTCAACGACAGGCTCGATGTCGCCCTCGCCGCGAAGGCGGCGGGCGTCCACCTGCCCGCCGACGGGCTGCCGATCGAAAAGGTGCGGCGCGCCGCGGGAAAACGATGGGTGATCGGCCGGTCGGTGCACTCGCTGGCGGAGGCGCGGCAGGCGCAGAAGGAGGGGGCCGATTACCTGATCTTCGGCCCGGTGTTCGAAACGCCCGGCAAGGCTGCGTTCGGTCCTCCCCAGGGACCGGACCTCCTGCGCAAGGTCGTCGAGGGCGTGCGCGTTCCAGTCTGGGCCATCGGCGGCATCACGCCCGGGCGCGCGGCCGAGCTCCGCGGCCTCGCGATCGCCGGTGTCGCGGCCATCTCCTGCATCGCCGGCGCGCCGGATCCCGCCGCGGCGGTCGGCCTCCTGCGGGCGGCCCTCGTCGGCTGACGTCCGGCCTCGACACGCGCCCCGTCTGCCGCGCGGCGTCGCTCGCGATCGGGGGCTCAGCCCGCCGGGACCGTCGTCGCGAGCTGGCCGCAGGCCGCCCCGACGTCGCGCCCCTTGCTCCAGCGGATCGTGGCCATGACACCGCGGGCCAGAAGCGTGTCGCGGAATCTCTGGGCGCGGTCCACCGCGGGGGTCCTGAACCCGGGCACCCCCGCTTCGTTGTACGGGATGATGTTGACCTTGGACTTGAACCCTCGGGTCAGACGCGAAAGATGCCGGGCGTCCGCGTCGGTGTCGTTCACGCCGTCGATGAGACAGTACTCGAAGGTGATCGTCTCGCGCGGGCCCAGGGGAAAACGGCGGCAGGCGGCCACCAGCGCCTCCAGGTCGTACTTGCGGTTGATCGGAATCAGGTCGTCGCGCAGCGCATCGTGGGCGGCCCCGAGGGAGATCGCCAGTCGCGGCCGGGGGCGCTCCTTCGCCAGCCTGTCGATCCCGGGAACGAGACCTGCGGTCGACAGGGTGACTCTGCGGGGCGTCAGGCCGAACCCCTTCTCGTCCACCATGACGCGGAATGCGCTCATGACCGGGTCGTAGTTGTTCAGCGGCTCGCCCATCCCCATCAGGACGACACGATAGCCCGCTCCGCGAAGCGCGTTGTCGCGCGCCATCACGACGACCTGCCCGAGGATCTCCCCCGGAGTCAGGTTGCGCACGAGGCCCATCGTCCCGGTCAGGCAGAACCGGCAGGCGAGAGGGCAGCCGACCTGGGACGACAGGCAGAGTGTGACGCGCGTGCCGTAGACGATGTAGACCGATTCGATCTCGCGGTCGTCCTCCAGGACCATCAGGTACTTCTTCGACCCGTCCGTCGATCGGCGCACCGTCTTGATCTCCGGCAGAGCGACCCGGAAGCGGTCCGCCAGCTCGCGGCGCAGCGCCGAAGACAGGTCGGTCATCGCCCGGAAATCGGTCTCCAGGCGTCCGTACATCTGGTGGAAGAGCTGCGCGGCGTGGAACGGGCGTGCGTCGAGGGGCGCCAGGACCGAGGCCAGCTCGTTCCGGTCCAGGCCCAGCAGGTTCGGAAGGCCCTTCGGCATCGCGACTCCTCCGGAGTGAGCCCGATTCTAGCCCAAAGCGGCCGGGGTCCCCGGGGCGGCCACCGCAGCCGGGTTCCGGGCCGCTGCCGCGACTCCGAGGAGTGTGTCCGAGTAATAGCATGGGTCGCGTTCGTGGCGCCGCGGGGTCGGCCGCGAGGCGCCGCGACGACCGCGATGTGAGTCATCGCGGAGGAGCGGCAACGACGCGGACGGCCCCGCGCCGCCACGAACCCCCTGGGCACATGGGGATTGCGGCCCCATGCTTCGTTGCTCGTCGTCAACGATGCAACCAGCATCGTTTCCTCCTCGCGCCTCGCCTGGGACTCGCAAGCCCCATGTGCGCGGCCCATGCTATTACTCGGACACACTCCTAGGCGGTCGAGGAGTAGTGAATGCGGGGATCGAGGACGAGATAGAGGAGATCGATGCCGAGACTCGCCAGGACGAAGACGGCGGTCAGGAACAGTGAGCATCCTTCGACGACGGGCAGATCCCGAAGACCGATGGCGCGCACGATCGTCTTCCCCAGGCCCGGCCAGGCGAACACGTACTCGGTCGCGACCGCCCCCCCGAGGAGAGACGCGAAGTTGAGCCCGACCACGGTGACCACGGGGATGAGGGCGTTCTGCAGGGCGTGCCGCGCGAAGACGCGGGCGGCGCCGGCCCCCTTGGCTCTGGCCGTGCGCAGGAAGTCGGCGGTGCCCGCCTCGACGAGACTGGCGCGCGTGATGCGCGCGATCGCCCCCATCGACACCAGGGACAGCGTCACGGCCGGCAGGACGAGGTGGTCCCATTCCGGCAGGCGGATCGAGGTGAGGGGGATCACCATCCCCTCCATGCCGTAGCCCAGGACGGGAAGCCAGGAGAGACGCGCGGCGAACACCAGCATCAGCATGAGGCCGAGCCAGAAGACCGGGATGGACATGCCCAGGAGAGCGAGGACCAGCACGAGCGTGTCGAGGAGCCTGCCCCGGTTCAGGGCGGCGATCGATCCCAGCCCGAGCCCGAAGACGGTGGCGAGCAGGACGGCGGCGATCGCCAGGATGAACGTGGCCGGGAACGTCTCGGCGATGATCGACGCGACGCTTCGTTTCTGGATGTACGACGTCCCGAGGTCGAGGCGCAGGAGTTTGCCGAGGTACGTGAGATATTGCAACGGCGCCGGACGATCGAGTCCCCACTCCTTCTGGATGGCGGAGAGGACGTCCGGGTCGGCCACCCGGCCGCCGGCGATCAGACGCGCGGGGTCCCCGGGCAGGCAGAAGACGAACAGCCAGACGAGCGTCGCGGCGGCCAGGAGCACGGGCACCAGTCCGAGGAGGCGTCGGATGAGATAGCTCGTCAGATCGCGTCCCTCTCGATCCGCAGCCGCTCGAGCGGCAGGCGGAACTCGCCCAGCGGCGACAGGACGACCCCTTTCACGTACGGCTTGTAGAGCGTCTCCGACTGGTAGTAGTTGAGGAAGATCCAGACGGCGTCGTCCATGACGGCGATCTTCTCGGCCTTGCCGTACAGCAGGGCGCGCTCCTTCGGGTCGGTCAGCGAGAGAGCGCGATCGACGAGCGCGTCGAACGCGGGGTTCTTGTAGCGGCCGAAATTCCCCGCCGGTCCCCAGTTCGCGGAGGACAGGAGCGGTCTCAGGATGGCGTCGGCGTCCGGGTAGTCGAGGTACCAGCCGAAACGGAACATCTGCGCCTGCCCGGGCTTCTCGGCTGTGCCCGACACGCCGGAGATGTAGGCGCCCCAGTCGACTTCACGGATGGAGATGTCGACGCCGATCGTCTTCAAATCGGACTGGATCTGCGTGGCGATCTTCCTGTTGTCCTCTCCCGTGTTCACCCACAGCGCGATCGGCGGAAGTCCCTTCCCGCCGGGATAGCCCGCCTTCGCGAGGAGGCTCCTCGCCTTCGCCTCGTCGTGCGGGTAGCCCGGCAGATCGGCGTCGTGTCCGGGGATGCCGGGTGGGATGATCCCGTTGGCCGGCGTGTTCCCGCCGGGGGAGAGCACCTCCCACAGGTACGCCTTGTCCACGGCGTAGTTGAACGCCTTTCGAAGATCCGGGTTGCCGGCGAACGGCGGGAGCGCCAGGTTGAAGCCGATGTAGCCGGTGCCGATGAAGGGGTATTTCCTGACGTCCTTGCCGATCTTCTCCATCATCGCCGTGTCCGTCACCGAGGGGGTCTCGTCGAGACTGTCGAGTCCACCGGCGATGTACTCCTGCAGGGCGCTCGCCCGGTTCTCGATCATGCGGATGATCACGCGGTCCAGCGCCGGTCTCCCGCCGTAGTAGCCGCCGAAGGCCGCGAGCTCGATGAAGTTGGCCTGCTCCCAGCGCGCGAACCTGAAGGGGCCGCACCCGACCGGCGCGCGCAGGTACGCCTTGCCCGGATCGTCGTACACCTCCTTCGGCAGGATGGCCGCGTTGGCCATGGTCAGCTGCGACAGGAACGGCGCGAACGGCTTCGACAGACGCAGCACCACGGTGCGATCGTCGGGAGTCTCCAGACCCTTCACGTCGGCGCTCTTGCCGCCGATGAACTCTCCGGCCCCTTCGAGAGGCTCGAGCAGGAAACGGCGCGGCGAGCCGGTCTCCTTCCTCAGAAGTCGCTTGAAGGAATACGCCACGTCCTGGGACGTCACCGCGCGGTCGTTGTGGAACCGGACGCCGTCGCGCAGGTGGAAGGTGTACACGCGGTTGTCGGGGGAAATCGTCCAGGAGTCGGCGACCGCCGGATGGATCTCGAGCGTGAGCGGGTCGAGCTCGACCAGGCCGCGGTTGACGTTCAGGATGACCGCCTCGGAGAACTGATCGTTCGACAGGGCCGGATCGAGCGTCGGCGGATCCTCGTGCAGCCGGAAGCGGAAGACCTGCTCCTCCTTCTTCGGGGCGGGGCCCGCGGGGGCGCAGGCGGTGACCGCGGCCGAGGCCAGGGTGACGGCGAGCAGGGCCGCGGCCAGGGGGCGGACGCGAGGGGCGGGGTCGTCTCTGTGCATGCCTGTGTCTCCGCTCACGCGACGGCCCGGTTGCGGCGCGGGTCGAGCCTGTCGCCGATCGCGTCTCCAAGAAGGTTGAACCCCAGAACGACGAGGAGGATCGCCAGGCCCGGGGACAGACAGACCCACGGCCGGGCCAGGAAGTATTCCTGCCCCTCAGTCACCATGGTCCCCCAGGATGGAAGGGGCGGCCGCGCGCCCACCCCGAGGAACGACAGCCAGGACTCCATCAGGATGTTCCCGCCGATGCCGAGCGTCCCCGCGACGATGAGCGGCCGCAGGGCGTTCGGCAGCAGGTGGCGGAGCACGACGCGGACGCCTCCGGCGCCCATGGCCTGCGCCGCCTGCGCGAACTCCTGCTCGCGCAGGCGCAGGAACTCGGCGCGCACCAGCCTGGCGATGCCCCCCCAGCCCAGACAGCCGAGGACCAGGAACACCACGCCGACCGACGGGTGCGGCAGGACCCGGAGCAGCGGCGCGGTGTCGGGCTCGGGAACCGTGGCGATGATCGCCAGGGCCAAAAGCGGCGCAGGGAAGGCCAGCACCAGGTCGGTGCAGCGCATCAGGAAGGCGTCGATTCGTCCGCCCGTGTAGCCGGCCGCGGCGCCGAGGGCCGTGCCGATCGCCAGAGCGATGACCTCGGCCAGGACCCCGACCTCGAGGGAGATGCGTGCCCCGTACAGCAGGCGGCTCAGTAGATCGCGGCCGAGCGCGTCGGTGCCGAGCCAGTTGCGCGCGGTCGGAGGCGTCGGCGGCGTGACCGAGCGCGGGGCCACCTGCGTGTACGGATCGTCGCCGAGCCAGGCCGAAATTCCAGGCGCGAGGAGAGCGCACATCAGGAACGCGCCGACGAGGATCGATCCGACGAGCAGCGAAAAGCGGGAGCGTGAACGACCAGGAAGGGGCGGCGCGGGCGACGTCACGGGCGTCACGCCGGGACTATAGCACAGCGGCGCCCGGAACCCGTCTCGCCTTGCTTCACCCGGATTCCTGTGCTAGGTTCCGTCTTCGCATGAACAAGGACCAGTTGCAGTTTCTCGTCTCCGGAATCCTGTTCGGCTTCCTCCTCGGATACGTCATCGCCTACGCCGTGCACGAGCCGAAGGTCGTGCAGCAGGCCGCTCCCGTGCCGGCCGCGGGCAACATGGGCATGGGGCAGAGCGTCCCGCAGCCGGCGGACCAGGGGGGCGGTGCCGTCGGAGGCGGCGGCGGGAACGAGCAGATGATGGCGACCGTGTTCGAGGAGATCAAGAGCCTCAAGGCGGCGATCGAGAAGAACCCGAAAGACGCGGCGTCCCTCATCCGCCTCGCAAACATGTACCACGACGCCCGCAAGTTCGAGGAGGCCGTACAGTTTTACAAGAGAGGCCTCGAGGTCACCCCGAAGGATGTGGACGCGCGCACCGACATGGGGATCTGTCTGTACGAGATGGGCATGGCCGACGACGCGATCGCGCAATTCCGCACCTCCCTCTCCTACGATTCCAGACACTGGCAGACCTGGCTCAATCTGGGGATCGTGGCCCTGTCGAGCAAGAACGATGTCAAGACCGCGACCGACGCGTTCTCCAGGGTCGAGGAGATCAACCCGGGCTTCAAGGATCTGCCGATGCTGAAGGAGGCGCTGAAAAAGGCCTCGTCCTCCGTCCCGCGCCAGGCCTCCTGAGCCTCCCCGAACCCTCCTCCGCAGTTTGACTTCCCGTTCTCCGGGCATAAATTGAGCCGTTGCGGGGCTTGGAGTCTGTCCATTTTTCCGTCAGCCCGGCACGGATGGAGTCGTGATCGACGACGAAAGACTTCAGGAACTCCTGGCCAAGGCCTCCTCCCTCTACAACGGAGGTGAGTACAAGGGGGCCATCGAGGCCTGGAAGGAAGCCCTCAGCGTCGACCCCGGCAGCCAGAAGGCGCAGGAGGGGATCCGCATGGCCACCCTCCTCCTGGGAGACTTCGACACGGCATCGCCAGGGGGGGCCGAGGAGGCCGTCGCGGTTCCGGCGGACGGCGCCGACCCGGGCGCGGGGGCGCCGGTCGAAGAGACCGAGGCCCGGATCGACCTCGGTGTCGCGCGCATCAAGCAGCTCCTTTCGGAGCGCAAGTACTCCGAGGCCATCGAGGGGGCGCAGGGCCTCCTGCCGCTCGATCCCGAATCGCCCGAGATCCTCAAACTTCTCGAAGAGGCTCAGCACGCCTTCGAGTCGTCGCCGTTCATCGAAGAGCACCTGGTCCTCGCCCGCGAGCTTCTATCGCAGGAGCGATTCTCGGAAGCCGAGGCGGAATGCAAGAAGGTCTTCGCTCTCGACGCGACGCACCCGGGCGGCAAGACCCTGCTCAAGGAGATCCGGGACAAGATCCAGGCGAGCCTGAAGGCAGCGGCCAGCCAGCTCGGCGGCATGACCGTCAAGCTGACCATGCCGCAGGCGATCGCCGCCGGCGTCAAGCTGAACCAGAGAACGCCCGCCGGGCCCCCCGCGACGCCGGTGCCGCCCGCGCCGGCCCAGGCGGCCCGGGAGCAGCACCCCGAGGCTTTTGAGGCTCCCGAACCCGCGCCCGGCGCCCTGAGCCGGGATTCCGAACCGGGCGAGGCGGCGCGGACGCAGGAAGAGGTCTCCGCGCGCGCGGCGCTCGAGGCGGCGTTCGACGATCCGGCGCTCGGCGGCACGGGACCGGAGGAGTCTCCATTCGAGCTGGCCGGAGAGGGTCCGGGGGGCATCGGCTCACCCGATCCCCCCGCGGTCCAGGAAGAGGTTGTCGAGGCCCGGACGGTCCGTCCCCCCACGTCGCGCGTCGTTCACAGCGAGCCCGCTTCCGCCACGCCGCCGTCGCCCCCCGCTCCGCTCCAGGGGACGGCCGCCGCCGAGGTGAAGGAGGCGCCCGCTCCCAAGGCTGGACCGGTCGTCCCCCCGCCCGTCGTTTCAGGTGCGGCGAAGAAGAGCCAGGGACCGGTCCCCGCTCCCTCCGCCCCCGCGAAACCGGCGGCGCCGGCGAACCCCCCGGCCAGGACCACGCCGCAGACGGCGGCGCCGGTCAAGCCGGACGCTGCTTCCGGCACCGTGCCTGTCGCCGACGTGGGCGAGGAGGCGACGGCCGCCTGGGAGACCGAGCTCACGCAGCTCAACCTCAAGGACAAGGAGCGCGGACTCCTGCGCGGCACCGGCGCCAAGGCGACAGGCAAGCCGGCCGACACAGGCGGGATGGATCTGATGTCGCTCCTCGATTCGAGCGACATGCCCGGAATGCCTGGCGCCTCCCACGACACGGCCACCAAGGAGCCCGAGTCGGTGCCGGTGGCGAAGGCGAGCCCGAAGACCGCGACGCACGCCCCGGCGGGCAAGGGGAGGGGGCGCTCCGAAACGGCCGCCCAGGCTGCCGACGTGTTCGAGTCCCCCGCGCCCGCGACGAAATTCCGGCAGGCCGAGAGACCGAGACCGGTGCCGTCGGGGCGCCGTGGCGGCTCTTCGCTGAAGAAACTCTTCCTTCTTCTGCTCCTCCTCGCCGGCATCGGTGGAGGGGGCTGGTACGTCTACACGCAGCCCGGCCTGCTGCCCCGCCTGCTCGGCGGACTCGGTCAGCCGAGCCATCCGGTCGCCCCACCCGCGGGAGCCCCTGCCGGAGCCGTCGACGGGGGCCATGGTCCCATCCCCACGCCCATCGGCGGGACGAGCCGGCAGCAGACCGCCCCGCCCCCGCAGGGGGATGGGGCGTCCGCGTCCGTCGGGGCGCCGGGGCCTGCACCCTCTCAGGTCCCGCCCGCGGCGGCGCAGGCTCCGGGCGGAGCGGCCGCCGGGACCAACCGGCCTCCCGCGGCAGCGCCGGCCGGTGGTGTGGCCGGAGCGGCCCCCTCGAACGCTGCCCCGCAGTCGTCGGAACCAATCAAGCCTCCAACGGTCCCCGC
This sequence comes from Candidatus Dormiibacterota bacterium, assembly GCA_035635555.1. Lineage (NCBI taxonomy): Bacteria > Bacillati > Candidatus Dormiibacterota > Candidatus Dormiibacterota bacterium. Next base: position 11,203 of record DASQAT010000031.1, on the reverse strand, counting down.
ACTCTCGAAGGAAGAGACGCAGAGACGGATCGCGGTCTACACGGCGGACGGCCGCCGGCTGCTCGGTCTCGGGAAGTGGCGGGAGGCGCGCGCCAAGCTGAACGCCGTCCTGGCCCTCGACCCGGCCAACATCGAGGTGAAGGATCTCGCCGACAAGGCGCAGGCGAAGATCGACGTTGACCAGAAGTTGCAGGACGAGTTCGACTCGACGAAGAGGCTCTACGCGGACAAGGATTACGAGAACGCGTTGCGCAAGCTCTACCGCCTGCCGCGCGACAAGGGTCTCGGGGACATCGACCTGTACATCCGGAACTCGTGGTACAACTGGGCCGTCGCGCTCCTGAAGGCGGGCAACACGAAGGATGCCCAGGTCAAGCTGTCCGAGGAGCTGGCGGTCGACCCGGACGACGCCTCCGCTTTGAAGCTTCAGGAAGTCGCCGAGAAGTATTCGAACCGGGCGAAGGACCGCACCTATTACGCCTTCACGGACGGCCTCACGCCGCGCGCCTTCGATCAGCGCTAGCCGTCCGCCGACCCGACCCGGGACTCCGATCGCCCTTTTATCTTAGTGCCGGAAGTGGCGGCTGCCCGTCAGCACCATCGCCATGCCGTGCTCGTCGGCGGCCGCGATCACCTCGCTGTCCTTGAGCGAGCCGCCCGGCTGGGCCACGGCCGCGACACCGGCCCTGGCGGCCTCGTCGATGCCGTCGCGGAACGGGAAGAACGCGTCGGACGCCAGCGCGGCTCCCCGGGTCGGCACGAGGGACTTCATCACCGCCAGGCGCACCGAGTCGACGCGACTCATCTGACCGGCGCCGATGCCGATCGTCCGATCCGCGTGCGCCAGGACGATGGCGTTCGACTTGACGTGCTTGGCGACGCGCCAGGCAAAGTCGAGCGCCCGCAGCTCGTCGGGGGTGGGCGCCCGCCGCGTCGCCACGCGCGCCTTCGCCATGTCGGTCCTGACCACGTCCCAGTCCTGCGCCAGGTAGCCGCCGGTCACGCGCCGGACATCGATCCCGCGGTACATGTCCCGCGCCGGGCCCGCCTCCATCACGCGCAGGTTCTTCTTCTCCGCGAGCGCGTCGCGCGCCGCGGCCTCGTAGCCCGGGGCGATGAGGCATTCCAGGAAGATCGACGCGACCTCCAGGGCGGCGGGCGCGTCGAGCGGCCGGTTGAACGCGACGATTCCGCCGAACGCGGATGTCGGATCGCCTTGCCGCGCCTTGATGAACGCCTCCTTCAGCGAGCCGCCCGTGCCGGCGCCGCACGGGTTGTTGTGCTTGATGATGACCGCGGCCGGAACGTCGAACTCGTTCACCGCCCTCCAGGCGGCATCGAGATCGATGATGTTGTTGAACGACAGGTCCTTCCCCTGCACCTGCCGGGCGGCGGCCACGGTTCCGGACGTCTCGCCCGGGTCCGCGTAGAGCGCCCCGCGCTGATGCGGGTTCTCCCCGTAGCGCAGCTCCTGCAGGAGACGCGCCTCGATCACGAGCCGCGGGGGGAAGACCACGCGTGCGCCGGCCGATGGCGGGGGCTGGCCGGAAGGGGCCGTCGTCCCGGCCAGCCGCGCCGTCAGCTCGTCACGGATGGCCGCGTCGTACGACGCGGTGTGGGCGAATGCCTTGACCGCCAGGGAGAACCGCGTCTCGTCCCCCAGCGCGCCCCCTTCCTTCAGCTCCTTCAGGATCGCCGGATAGTCCGCCGGGTCGACCACGACGCCGACGTGGCGGTGGTTCTTGGCCGCCGCCCGCACCATGGCCGGCCCGCCGACGTCGATCATCTCGATGATCTCCTCGAGACGCGCCCCGGGACGCGCCGCGACCTCGCGGAAGGGGTAGAGGTTCACGATCACCAGGGAGATCGGCTCGATCCCCGATCGCGTCAGATCGGCGCGATGGGATTCCTTCGAGAGGTCGGCCAGGATGCCGCCATGGACCTTCGGGTGGAGGGTCTTGACGCGCCCTTCCAGGATCTCCGGCTGGCCGGTGTAGTGGGCGATCTCCACGACCGGCACGCCGGCCCCCTTCAGCGCCGCCGCGGTCCCGCCGGTGGACAGAAGCGTGTATCCGAGGGCCGTGAGCTCGCGACCGAGATCGACGACGCCGGTCTTGTCGAAGACGCTGACGAGCGCGCGCTTCTTGCCGGCCGGTCTCGTCACGGCGTCCCCTGGGCCGGTGTCGGCGAAGGAGTCGGCGAGGCCTTGGAAGTCGCCGGGGGCGCTGCGCGTTTCGTCTTGGGCGGGCGGGGCGGGACCTTGACCTTCTCGGGAGGCGGCGCTCCCAGGAACGGCGTGCCGTGCATGTCGCCGTTGATCGAGACCCACAGGTGCCTCCAGATCCAGGCGATGTCGCTCGTGGAGTGCGAGTACGACAAGGAGGCGATCCCGAACGGGACGGAGCGCTCGTCGAGGGCGGAGGGGGACTTCGGCGTGCCGTCGTCCTTGAACGCCGGGCCTATGAGCGCGTAGTTCCTGCCGGCGCGGCGCGCGATGTCCCTGACGAACCCCCGGATGTCGTCCTTCTCGAGCGCTGGCGGAGCGTCGCGATCGAGGACGAATGGAATCCGATCGAGCATGCGCTCGATGTACCGGCTGTAGGCGTCACGGTACAGGGGCTCGCGCGGATCGGCGTCCGAGGCGCTGAGGGGGAACTCGACGTCCGCCACCAGGTGCGACAGCACGCCCATCTCGTAGGTGACGCTGCCGAACGGCGCCCGCCTGGCGAGCAGACCGCGGATGTCGCGCACCTTCCGGTCGATGGCGACCCCGGCGAGCCCCCCTTTGCCGTCGGCGAGCTGGAAATGGACCTCCTCGCTCTCGTGCCGCGACGGCTCGAGCATGCCGCGCTGCAGGTCCTTCTCGTAATGCGCGAGGATTTCGCTCAGCGCCGGCGGGGAGATCTTGAGCGCGTCCCGGACCATCCGGGAGCGCGTGGCGTCCGTCCAGGATTGCGCCAGCGCCACGGGCCAGAGGAAAAGCACGATGAGGCCGGTCGCCCGGACGCGTCGCGACATGCGCGGATTCTAGCAGCGGTCATCCGCCGTGACAACGCGCAATCCCGGCCGGGCTGCCGGGCCTTCTATTCGGGGACGACCGGCTCGCCGGCGAGGGCGGGTGCGGTGGCTGTCTCCCGGACCGCCGTCCCGGCGGCGCGCGCGTCGCGGCGGACCCGGCGCTTCTCGTCCACCCACGATCCGACGACCATGGCGAAGAGCATCAGGAAGTAGCAGACGAAGAAGCCGGTGGTGAATCCGCGGGCATAGTAAGCCCCGATCTGCTTGTAGTACTCGGCATACCGGGTCAGCGCGGGACCGCCTTCCACGGCGTTCGCGGCCACCGAGTGCACGAACCGCAGAAAGGCGGCGGCGGCCACCGCCAGCCCCGCCAGGGAGAGAGCGAGGACGATCAGGCGGATCACTTTTTTGCGATCGAGGGGGGCGCGCATCCTTCCGAATATACGGCGTCTTCGGGCCCGCAGCCACAGGGAACCTCACCTACGTGGCGCGGAGAGTGTTGCGCATGGAGCACGACAGTCCAATATAATCCGCGGGTCATGGACAACCTGTGGAGCGACACGGAAGCCAAAGGCCTCGAGGGGCTCGACCTGCTGGTCTACCGTTCCCGCCTGATCGGCCGCGACACCCGTCTGGTGGTCTGGGGCGGGGGGAACACGTCGATCAAGCTGACGGAGACCGATTTCCGCGGCCGGAGCGTGCGCGTCATGCGCATCAAGGGGAGCGGCTCGGACCTCAAGACGATCGAGGCGAAGCAGTTCCCCGGCATCCGTCTGGACGACCTCGAGCCTCTCCGTGAGCGCGGCTCGATGAGCGACGACGAGATGGTCGGCTACCTCGTGCAGTGCCTGATGGAGCCGGGGTCGCCGCGTCCTTCGATCGAGACGCTCCTGCATGGATTCGTTCCGCATCCCCACATCGATCACACGCACGCCGACGCCATCCTGGGGCTCACGAACACCGTCGACGGCCGGCGGCACGTGGAGGCGGTCTATGGAGACGAGGCGGTGTGGATCCCGTACCGCCGCCCCGGGTTCGCCCTGTCGCGCCAGGTGGCGGCGGCGGTCGCGGAACATCCCGGGGCGCGCTGCGTCGTCCTCGAGAAGCATGGTCTCATCACCTGGGGACGGACGGCGAAAGACTCGTACGACGCCACGATCGAGATGAACACCCGCGCCGAGGAGTACGCGCGCGACCGCGGGAAGGGGAAGCGGGTGTTCGGGCAGACGGCCCGGCCGGCGCTGGCGAAGGAGGCCCGTCGCGCGATCGTCGCGCGCATCGCGCCGTACCTGCGGGGGCTCCTGAGCGGCCGCTCGACGGAGGCCGTGGACGCCGAGACCGCAGCCGCTCATCCGAAGCGGGTCGTCCTGCGCTATGACGACGAGGACGATGTCCTCGGGTTCGTGGGCTCGGAAGCGGGCCCGCAGCTGTCGCTGGCCGGGCCGGCGACGCCGGACCACCTCCTGTACACGAAGCCGCGACCGCTGTTCGTGGACCCGCGCTTCGCCTCCGCCCTGGAAACGGAGGAGGGGATCGCCGCCCTCAAGCAGGCGATCGCCAGGGGGCTCGCGAGCTACGCCTCCTGGTACGACCTCTATTTCAAGAAGCACGCGACGGGGAAGGAGCCGAAGCTGGATCCGCAGCCGCGGGTGATCCTGATTCCGGGTCTCGGGATGTTCACGGCGTGGAAGGACGCCAGGCACACGCGCATCGTGGCGGACATCTATCACCACACCATCGGCGTTCTGCGGTCGGCGCAGGGGATCGGCGAGTACCGTTCCCTGGACGTCCAGGACACGTTCGACGTCGAGTACTGGCCGATGGAGCTGTACAAGCTCACGCTGGCCCGCCCGGGCAAGGAGCTGGAGCGCCGGGTCGCGCTGGTCACCGGCGCGGCCCACGGCATCGGCCGCGCCGTCGCCCGCAGGCTGGCGGCGGAGGGGTGCCACGTCGTCGTCACCGATCTGGACGGCGAGGGGGCGTCGAGCGTGGCGCGCGAGATCTGCGACCGTCATGGCCTGGACCGGGCGGCCGGTCTCCGGCTGGATGTCACGGATGAGACCGCCGTCCTGGCGGCCTTCCGGGAGGCGATCGTCCTCTACGGCGGGCTGGACGTCCTGGTCTCGAACGCCGGGGTGGCCCACTCATCCCCGATCGACACGATGGATCTGAAGGACTGGCGCCGTTCATTGGACGTCAACGCCACCGGCCACTTCCTGGTGTCGCGCGCCGCCCTGAGGGTCATGAAAGAGCAGGGGATCGGCGGCAGCCTGGTCTTCATCGCCTCCAAGAACGTGCTGGCCCCCGGGAAGGATTTCGGCGCCTACAGCGCCGCCAAGGCGGCCGAGACGCAGCTGGCGCGCGTCCTGGCGATCGAGGCCGGTGAGCACGGCGTCCGGGTGAACATCGTCAACCCCGACGCCATCTTCCAGGACTCCCGTCTGTGGTCGGACGAGGTGCGCGAGGAGCGCGCCCGGGCTCACGGCGTGGCGGTCGAGAGGCTCGAGGAGTTCTACCGCAACCGCAACCTGCTCAAGGTCCGCGTGCTGGCCGAGGACGTCGCCGAGTCGGCGCTCTGGCTGGCTTCCGATCGTTCCTCCAAGACTACCGGCTGCATCGTCACCGTCGATGGGGGCGTGCGGGAGGCCTTCCCCCGCTGAGCGCGGCGGGCCCGGCTTCCACCGCGCGGCACGGGTCCGGCTTGCTGCGCAAGCCTCCCCTCGGTTCGCCTCGCGCCGCCCACCGCGCGAACTCCGCGCGGCGGGGCCCCGGCGCGAGGTCTCACACGGCCGCGCGGTGGAAGCCGGGCCCGCCGCGCTCAGCGGTCGACGTTTCGCGGGCGCAACGACAGAGCGTTCAAAGACACGAAGGCAGCGGCCGCTGCCCCGCGACCCGGGGGTGTCAGGGCTTGCTGGGCTTGCGGGTCTTGGGGGGGTACATCGACTGGACCGGGAGGACCGCCGAGCCGCCCCGGTCCAGGTAGGACTTGGCGAGAATAGCCGGGATATGGCGGTTGCTCACGATCTGCGGGTTGACGCGCACGTCGAGGAGCGTCGGGTCGATCTCGATGGCGCGCTGGTAGTACGTGATCGCATCGTCGTAGCTGCCGCGCTGATCGTAGCTGGCCCCGAGGTTGTAGTAGGCCAGACCGTAGCCCGGGCTCACCTTGATCGCCCTCCGGTAGGCCCCCTCGCCGTCGGCGGACTTGCCGGAGGCCGTGAAGGCGACCCCCAGGTTGTTCCAGGCGATCGCCAGGTCGGGCTGGGCCTTCACCGCCTTCTGATACTGCACGATCGCCTGCTGCAGCCGGCCGTGCTGCACGAGGTAGTTGCCCAGCTCGTTCAGGAGGGCGGGGTTGTTCGGGTCGTCCCGCAGCTTATCGACGATCGAGCGATACTCGAGAGGGTACGCCTGGACGATCGACGCCGTCCCGCTGCCGGAGATGGACCCGGAGGGGGACGATCCCTTGGCGCCGGCGCGACCCGGCGCGGGTGCGGGCGTCGGAGTGGGCGACGGCGATGGCGCGGGTCCGGGCGGGATGGGCGGTGGCGGAGTCGGAGTGGGACTGGGTCCGGGGGTCGGTGTCGGCTCGGGCGGCGGGGCGGCCCCGCCCGTCTCCTGTGCGAACAGACCCGTGAAAATCGCTCCGGCGACCGCGAGGACGAGGATCAGAGCCGCCGGTCGGACCTTCATGCGGACCTCCTATTTCAAAGGCTTCGCCTTGATGCTCACCTTGTTGTCCTTGGAGTATATCTTAAAGTCGATCGTCTCACAATCGACCTGGCCCTTGATGGCGGCGGCATGCCGGGCGATCTCGCGGGCGAAGGAGTCGAACGACGGAGTCTTCTTGTCCCCCGCCTTCGTCTTGGCGGCGACGAAGTTCTGGTAGAAGTTCTTCAGCGCCGCGTCGTTCCGCTGGGTCGTGGAGATGCGCCACGAGTCGGGCGGCCGGTGCTCACCCGGCCGGTGGCCCGCCTTGTGCCGGGTCCCCGGATGCGCGGCCGTGGCCGCGGACCCGTTCGACCCTCCGTTCGCGCCGGCCGCCGCCCCCGCCTGCTGCGCGTGACGCCGGGCGAGCGGGTGGAGGTGCGCTCCCTCCTCCTTGGTCCTCAGGTTCTTCAGCCACAGCTCGGAGTAGGCGTTGAACTTGTTGAGCACCGCGTTGTAGAGGAAGCGGTCTCCGGACGATTTGAGATTGAACTGAAGCTTCTTCAGCTGCTTGTCGAGGGCGTCGCGCTGGTCGGTCGGCGGCTTCTGGACCGAGCCGATGAAATAGAGGTCGAACTGGATCTTGAGCTTGGTGATCTGGGTGTCGACCTGGCGGATCTCTTCTTCGACGGTCAAGGTCTGTCGTCCTCGTTCGCGATCGCCCTCGAGGGGGCGATGACGCTCTGGCTTGCGTGCTTCAATATAGGTTCCACTCTCACCAGAATTCAAAAGCCGGATCTTTGACAGTCCCTTCGCACGTGTGGTGAAATGCCCGTCCTGATTCGATTACCACTTTGTTCTCGCGCGCAAACCCCGCGCCCCGGAGCCCCGATGTCCGCGACCAGACCGGTCATGATGCGTGGCGCGCGCCGCTCCGGCGCGAAGGGGGCGGGGCGGGTGGCGCTGCGGGGCCTGCCCCAGGTCCATGCCGTCATGGAGCGGGAGGACGTCCGCCTCGCGGCGGATCGCCATGGGCGCCGGCTGGTCGCGGCCCTGCTGCGCGAGCGTCTCGCGACCCTGCGGGACCACGTCCGATCCGGGAAGCTGGACGCGGCCGCGCTCGACGGCGCCATCGCGGGGCTGCCCGACTGGATCGAGCACGCGGCCCGGGCCCGGACCTCGTCCTCGATCAGGCCGGTCGTCAACGCCACCGGCGTGATCCTGCACACCAACCTCGGACGCGCGGTGCTGCCCGAGGCTGCGACGCGGCGCATGGCCGAGGTTGCGCGGTCCTGCACGACGCTCGAGTACGACCTGGCGCGGGGCTCGCGCGGCTCGCGCTCGGCCCATCTGGATCGTGTCTTCGGCCTGTTGTTCCCCGGGAAGGCGTTCCACGTCGTCAACAACAACGCGGCGGCCGTGCTCCTGGCCCTCAACACCCTGGCCGAGGGGAAGGAGGTCATCGTGTCGCGTGGCGAGCTGGTCGAGATCGGCGGCTCGTTCCGCATCCCCGACGTCATGCGCAAGAGCGGTGCCGTCCTGCGCGAGGTCGGCGCGACGAACAAGACGCGCCTCTCGGATTACGAGCGCGCCATCGGGCCGAAGACCGGGCTGATCCTCAAGGTCCACCCGAGCAACTACCGCATCGTCGGGTTCACCGCGCAGGCGACGCTCAAGGAGGTCGCCCTCCTCGGCCGGCGGCGCAAGGTGCCCGTGCTCCTCGACCAGGGGAGCGGCAACCTCATCGACCTCCGACCGCACGGTCTGCTCAACGAGCCGTCGGTCTTCGACGCCCTGGCGGACGGCGCCGACGCCGTCTGCTTCAGCGGCGACAAGATGCTGGGCGGCCCGCAGGCCGGTCTGATCGTCGGCCGCAGGGACCTGGTCGGACCGATGAAGGAGAACTCGCTGACCCGGGCGCTGCGCGTCGACAAAATGACCTACGCCGCGCTCGAGACGGTCCTCCTCGAGTACGTGCGGGGCACCGCCGAATCGAGCCTGCCGGTCCTTCGGATGGTGACGATGACGCCCGCGGTAATCGAGGCGCGCGCGCGTCTCCTGATGGACAGGGTCGCGGCGCGCGCGAAGGACGGTCTGGCCCTGGCGATCGTCCAGGGACAGTCGGTCTCCGGCGGTGGCTCGGCCCCGGAGGAGGGGCTGCCGACGTCTCTTCTGGAGGTGAGGGTGCCCGGCCGGTCGGCCCGGTCCGTAGAGGCCGCCCTGCGCTCCCACACCACGCCGGTCATCGCGCGCATCGAGGAGGGGCGGGTCCTGCTCGACCTGCGAACGGTGCCGGAGGAGCAGGAGGGGACTCTTCTGGATGCGCTGGTCGCTCTCGCCGTCCGGGCGTGAACATCCCGCCGCCGGACAACCCGGCGCCGAGGTCATCGACCGGGGTCAGACGTTGAACCGGAAGTTGATCACATCGCCGTCCTGGACGACGTAGGTCTTCCCCTCCGAACGCAGCCTCGCCTTCTCGCGCGCCGCGGCGATGCTCCCCGTGGCCACGAGGTCGTCGTACGACACGACCTCGGCGCGGATGAACCCCTTCTCGAAGTCGGAGTGGATCGCCCCGGCCGCGCGTGGGGCCGTGGCACCGCGCCGCACCGGCCAGGCGCGGCACTCGTCCTCGCCCACGGTGAAGAACTGGATCAGGCCGAGAAGACCGAAGGCGGCACGGATCAGACGGTCCTTCGCCTGCTCATGAAGCCCGAGATCGTCGAGGAACGCCCGCGCATCGGCGGCGTCCAGGGAGGCGATCTCCTCCTCCACCTTGGCGGAGATCGCGCACAACGCCATCTGGCGCCGGGCCGCGAACGACTGTAGACCGAACCCTTCCACGAACCCGGCCATGGTCCTGACGTCCGCCTCGTCCAGGTTGACGATGAGGAGCATCGGACGGGCGGTCAGGAAGGCGAAGCCCCGGATCTTCTTCAGATCGTCGTCCGACAGGTCGAGCTCGCGGATGGGGGTCTCGCGCTCGAGCGCCTCCAGGCAACGCCTGACCACCGGCAGCTCCAGCTCGTCGTCCTTGTTCTTGGCCTTCTTGATGTTCAGCTCCAGCCGCTCGAGCCGCCGCTGCGCCACATCGAGGTCCGCCAGGATCAGCTCGGTCTCCATGGTGCCGATGTCGCGCCTCGGATCGATCGACCCTTCGGAGTGCGGGATCGAGTCGTCCCGGAACGCGCGCACCACGTGGGCGATGGCGTCCACGTTGCGCATCTCCTTCAGGTCGATCGATTTGGCCTCCCCCTTCTGCAGCCCCACGATGTCGAGGAAATCGACGTGGGCGTGGGTTGTCTTCTTGGGCTTGAACATCGTAGACAGCCGGTCGAGACGCGGCTCGGGCACTTTCGCGACGCCGACGTTCGGCTCGGCTTTCCCTGAGGCGTACTTCTCCACGGCGACGTGGGCGCCGGTCAGGATGTTGAACAGAGTGGTCTTGCCTACTTTCGAGAAGCCTAGCAGGCCGATTTTCAAGGCGACTCCCCCCTCATGCGGCGGGATTCTATCCAATGTGGTGCCGAGAGTGTGGTTCTTGATGTCTGGAAGTGTCTGCGACCCGATTGACAGGGCAATCTCTCCGGGGTCAGGTTCCAAGGCTCAGTGATTGCTAGGTTGATTAGAACGCCCGGGCGAGGTTGTGGCGGGTATTGGAAGGAAGGAGGGGTGTGGTCCAGAGGCGGCGGTAGAGGGAGGACCAGACGCCGGGGAGCTTCAGTCGGTGAAAGAACAGGCGGTGTGACAGCAGCCGCTTCCAGCTCCAGGGCGCGTCGGTCAGTCCCAGGTGCATCGCCGGAGTGCGCGGGTCGGGACGCCGCTCCGAGCGGCGCTTGACGAAGTTGCGCCATACGGCGGCCAGGAACAGGCGCTCCAGGATGGCGTTCAAGCGTCGCCCGAAGGCGATGGTCTCCCGCCTCTGGTGCGCCAGGGTGTGCCGCAGGATCTTGTGCAGCAGGTCCACCGGGAACATCGCCTGGTCTCTGACGCGGGCCGCGGCGGAGCGGGGTGAGCCCTTCGGTCCGCGGCGCGGATTGGGGTAGCGTTCGAGGACCAGGCGGCGAGCTTCTTGGTGTCGTGCGACCGCGTGGTCGTAGGCCGGATGCCCGTCGCCTCTGACCCGCACGCTCCGGCCGGGTTTCCCGAGGGCCACCAGCAGGTCGAGGGTGCGGCCGCTGGAGCCGGCGTAGCCGCCTCGGGCCGACCGCCTGGGACGCGCCTCCAGTCGTCGCTGCTGAATCGCCGAACGATGTCCGGTGCGCGCGTGCGGCGCCGGGTCGAGGCCGTACACGAACCACGACTCCGCCCCCACCGGCGTGGCGACTCCAAAGGGATAGTCCTGGGTGAACTCGAACGTTTCGAAGTGGTCGAGGACGAACGGCTCGTCCACGCTCCCGCCGAGCTCGAACAGGGCGCGCGCCAACAGCAGGATGGCGTGACGCCCGAGCCGCGCCGCCAGCCGGGTCACCGTCGACGGCGCGCATCCCAGCGAGCGCGCAATCTGCCTATGCGCCGAGCCGGCGACCAGCCCCGCCGC